>JACQBK010000049.1 GCA_016194505.1 Ignavibacteriales bacterium
CCCCAGCCAAAATAATTGTTCGGGTAACCGGCGGCTTGGGATGACCCTTCGCTTACATGAGTTGCGGTTACCGTTAAGCGATCACGCACTTGCATGGGAGTATAGTTCGGATGTGCGGAAAGAACAAGCGCGGCTACTCCCGCCGTAAGCGGCGTTGCAAACGAAGTGCCGTTCGAAGTTCTGTACCCCGCCTCTCCGTACATCGTGTACACGCTGATGCCCGGAGCCACAACTTCAGGCTTGATGCGACCATCGGCAGTAGGACCCGTTGAACTAAAATTCGCGAGGCTTCCGTCAAAAAACACCGCTCCGACGGAAACGATGCTGTCCGCATCTGCCGGCGTAGTCAAGCTTCCGGTAACACCTTGCAATGTTTTCGTAAACGTGCTATCTCTTTGATACCATCCTTCGTTTCCCATCGCCGCAACGAAGAGAACTCCTTTACGAGCCGCAATAGCCGCGGCTTTTGACGTTGTGCCTGTCTTGCCGTCCTTCATTCGATAGATAATATCGCCCGGATTGTAAATACCCGAGGGGTTAAAATCATCGTAGCCGAGAGAAACGGAAACGATGTCAGCGCCGAGACGTTCTTCCCACTCGAGCGCTTCAACGAATAAATCTTCTTCCACATGAACTTCAACGCTTTCGATTTCGGTCTTTGCGAGGATGAACGATGCGCCGTACGCCGCGCCGATCAGTTTTCCATTTTCAAAGCCGCCGATAGTAGAAAGCGTAGCCGCTCCATGATCACCCTGACCGAGATATTCTCCCGGTGCGCGAGAGGTGTTGCTATCCCGCTGGACAAAATCGTACTCAGCGATGACGTTGATATTTTTCAGTGCAGGGTGGATTTTGTGCTGGTTAAAGCCGTCGTCTATCATTCCGATAATAACACCGGCGCCCGTGATGCCACGATTGTGCACATTGATGACGTTGATGCTGTTCAGCTGGGTGAGGGAATTGCCGTAATCAATGCCTGATGTGGAGCTATATTTCAACTGGGGGGATTGTACTATTTGCTGTGACGGCTCCGGCTCCTTCTTCACCGATACTTTTACCGGTTCGATTGCTGAGACGAATGGCAACGATTCAATGGCATAACGTTGATCCGAGGGAAACTCTACCGAGACCGCATTGAACCAACGGGACGTTGCATGAATTTTCGCGCCCATGGCACGAAGCTGCACTATGTACGATTCATCAACGGGAAGGTCAAGCTCATCAACAAGTTTATTGGGAGAAAGGATTTTTGCCCGCCGCCACAGCGCGCGCTCGGAAAGCCCCAATTCAGCCGCATTCGATTTTGAAAGCGACTTCAGGCCTGCGGTGCCCCGATCGCGAAATGTGATCCAGAATTTCTGGGAGGAGGTTGGTTGTGAAAACAGTGACCCAACGACAACAATGGAAAAAAATAATATACGAGCGCTAATTCTACAAAATATTATTACAAGGTTCAGAAATCGAAAGATTGGGACACCCCCTGTCCCGATGAAAAACATCGGGACGTCCCCTTTATCAAGGGGGACAAAAAAACCTTTCGTATTGCGTAAGATCATGGAAAACGTTTCTCCACGCTGTGAAAACTGTTAATCGGAATTTGATAAAAGCTTTTCCACAATCTGCAGGGGAGAAACGCCTTCCGCTTCCGCGTTGAAGCTTGTAACAAGCCGGTGGCGCAGAACGGGACCTGCGAGAGCCTTCACATCATCAATATCGGGTGTGTGCCTGCTGTTTAGAATGGCGCGGGTCTTTGCCCCAAGGATAAGATACTGCGACGCGCGCGGCCCGGCGCCCCAACGAACCCAGTTCTTAATAAACCCGGGCGCTTGGGATGAATTTGGTCTCGTTCGCGCGGTCAATGTTACGGCAAATTGAATGACATTTTCCGCAACGGGAACACGGCGGACAAGCTCCTGAAAACCGATAATATCCTGTGCGTTCAAAACATGCTTGAGATCGGCGCGGTAAGGACTGGTCGTTGATTTGACGATTGCCACCTCTTCTTCGAATGAAGGATAATCGAGCCACAGGTTGAACATGAAGCGATCGAGCTGGGCTTCGGGCAGAGGGTAGGTTCCTTCCTGCTCGATTGGATTCTGAGTTGCAAGGACAAAAAACGGCTCTTGCAGTTTATACGTTTGCCCTGCGGCGGTAACGTGATGTTCCTGCATTGATTCTAACAATGCCGCTTGGGTTTTCGGAGGCGTGCGGTTGATTTCATCCGCAAGAATGATGTTTGCAAACACGGGTCCATGCACGAACTTGAACGACTTCGCTCCCGTTGAGACATTCTCCTCGATGATCTCCGTGCCGGTAATATCGCTCGGCATGAGATCCGGCGTGAACTGGATGCGGCTGAACTTGAGGTCGAGGGCTTCCGCGAGGGTTTTGATGAGAAGCGTTTTCGCCAATCCAGGCACGCCGATAAGCAAGCAATGGCCGCGAGAGAGAAGCGAGATGAGCAAATGCTCGATGACCGTATCCTGACCGACAATAACTTTGGCAATTTCGGCGCGGATGGTATTATATGCCGTGGAAAGCTTGGCGACAGACTCTACGTCATTCATGCGTAAGTTTGAGTTTGAAATTTTTAATGAACCTGCGCCCGCTTGCTCATCGTTCACCTGCAACGGAGCAGAAACGAAAAAATTACAACCGGATTTCGTAATAAATGTTTTTCTTTAATTCCTCCAACCACTCGGCATTAAGCTTGTTGCGCTTGACGAACAACGCCATTTGTTCGATGCGCTTGTAGTCGTCATTCAAATTTGTGGTATGGGCTGGAATCCGTTTGCGGACAAAGACAATTTGGTATCCATAGGAAGCGCGAAACGTTACGCGATGGGGCTGGCTGATTTCCCCTGCTTTGAGGTCCTTAACCACCGGAGCGAAATCCCCCTCAAGCTGGTCGAGCGAAACACGTCCGAGATCGCCGCCGATGGATTTTGTTTCATCATCTTCAGAAAACTTACGGGCAAGTTCCGCAAATGATCCTCCTTTTACTACGCTGTCGCGCAATGCATGCAGGCGCTCCACCGCAGCGGTGTCACTGGCGGGACCTTTTTCGGTGCGAAGCAAAATATGCCGCGCATGGACAGATTCGCCACGCCGCTCAAGAAGCTGGATGAGGTGATACCCAAACTCCGTTTTGACGATGTTCGAGATTTCCTTTTCCTTCAACGCAAATACTGCCTCCTCGAATTCGGGCACAAACACCACGCCACGTTTTGCCCAACCCAAATCACCGCCAGATGCGGCAGTGCCATCTTGCGAATAACGTTTGGCAAAATCAGCAAAGTCACCGCCCGCTTTGATGCTATCCAACATTGCGGTAAGTCTTTTCTGCGTTTGTTGCTCAAGTGTAGAATCCGTTTTCGGAACAATAAAAATGTGGCTTAGCTCCAATTCTTCCGGCACGTTGGGGAGACTATCCCTGTACGATTCATAAAATTCCTCAACTTCGCGCCGGGCAACTTGTATTGACCCTTCGCGGGTTTGCCGCACACGTTGAATCAAGAGTTGTTTTCTCATTTCGGGGCGGTATTCGCGTTTCAAACGGCTGACCGGCTTCCCGTAGATTTGCTCAAGCCGCTGTTCGGAGCCTACCTGGCGAATAATGTTTTGAAATTGCTGGTCGAGCATGCGGCTTACTTCATCTTCCGTCACGCTGACGCTATCAATGATAGCTTGGGCAAGGATGAGCTTATCCGCGATCATCATTTCAAGCACTTGCCGGCGTAAACCCGGGCGCGTGGGGTCCACTTTTTGCTGAACCGCAACCATGTTAAGCCGCTCTTGGAGATCGCTTTCGGTGATAATTTCTTTATCAACAAGTGCAACGATGCGGTCAAGAATCGTCTGCGCGCACAAGTGGGCGGTGCCGGCAAATGCCAGCAATAGAAAAAATGATGTTGTTCTAAGCAATCCCCTCATATAATACTCCTCTTTGTCATGCGGTTACGTAAAGTGCAAAAAGTTTTTTATTACAAAATAATGAAAACATCCGACGCACGTGTTGCACTTATTCCATCGGTTTTATGGAAGTGCTGTCGCTGCCCGTAGAGTTGACTAAGATCTCAACAGAATGTTTCGCGCGAAGGTTCTCCATAAGGGAATCCATCAGCCGTTGGCGGCGTTCCATCGTCAACCGACCGCGGATTTCCTTTTCAGCATATTTCAAATCACCAACTTGTCCCTGCGCAGCGTATTTCCACACAAGAACAATATAATAGCCATCTTTCATTTTAACGGGAAATGACGGCTCCTTGGGAATTGCCGCCGCGGCAACTCTCCATAATTCTACAGGCAATAATGTGCTTTCCGTATAATACGCAGAATCAACATGCAACGAGACAAACCTTGATTGCCGAGGATCAGCCAATACCTGTCTCAACGTCGCATTCCACAACGCCCCTTGCGCGATCGTTGTGCGAAATGCATTAGCAACATCCCGATCGCGGAACAACACAAAACTCAGCAACGCTACATCCTGAGGAAGCACAAATTCTTTTTGGTGCGCGTTGTAATACTGAGAAATTTCCTGCGGCGTGCTTTCCAAAGTTTTCTCGCCGTAAATCTCCTCCTCCAATAACGCGTTAATCACTAATTGCCGGTGAATTTCCTCCAAGCGAGAAGCGATGGTTTGTTTCTTATCCAGCCCGCGGCGCACGGCTTCGCGGTAGAGAATCTCGTTATTGATCCAACGACTGACGTATTCGTGCAACTGGGCAGATGAAACGTTCCGCGCCGATCCAAACTCCGCACGCACTTTTTCCAGCGTCAATGTCTGGTCGTCTATTCGTGCAAGGGGTGTTTGTGCCGATTCGCGTGTCTGGCAACCCATCAACGCAACGCACACACACACCGGCAACATGATATTACGGTTTTTCAACACGCTTCCTCTTAAACGCCTGCTGGAGCGTCTCGTTGTTAAGTATAACGTGATATTTTTCTTTCAGAGAGGCAATCCATTCTTGCTCCCGCCGTTTTGAAACATACTCTTGGTACGCACTGGAAAGTTCCGAGCTTGACTCCTCAAATGTTTTGACTCTTGCGCTATCCTTAGCAAGGGTTTTAACGATAGACCAGCCATCAGGACCTTCAAACGGTTTGGAAATGCTATCAACGGGCAGTGTTGCCGCATAGCGAGCAACGTAATGTTGGTTGGTCGGTTGAAATCCCCACACACCCTTCTTTTCTTTATAGCCGGGTCGAGTGGTGTATTCTGCCGCCACTTCGTCAAAACTCTTTCTTTTTTTGATCTTTGTGTAAGCAACCTTGGCAATGCTATCCGTTTGGACTAAAATCTCGGCAAAATTTACGCGGTCGGGCCAACGGTATTTTTCTTTCGTTTGCTCGTAGTATATTCGTAGGAGCGAATCATTCACAGCGATCTTTTTCCACACTTCATCCTGTTCGATGCGATACAACAAAATGCCGTCTTGATATTCCTGCATCAATTTTAAGAATGCAGGGTGGCGCTCGGGTACAGTCTTGGCGTGCTCCTCAAGAATTTTTACTTCCGTCAGCCGCTCGACGATGTATTCAATGCTTGCAGGGTTCAACTTAAACGTCCTGAACTCAGCCGCTGTGCTGATATGATCGATGAACTCCTTCACCGTCATGCGCTTATTCCCGTACGAAAAGAGTGTTTTGTTCTTCGTCTCGACATCAAGCGTATCGCTCCACCCTTCTATCGAAGGAGTCTTAGTGGTATCGAACACGTGGGACAATTTGTTCAACAGAACGACATCAAGAGTAAGAGAGTATTTCTTTTTCAGACCGTGAACATAATTTTGATATTCCGTATTGTAGCGCATTTGCTGATACTGCTCTTTCAAACTTTTTTCTAGATCGTGGAACGTGCCAATGCCTTGCATTCCCGTAATTTTGAAAATATGGTAACCATACGGTTGTTTGAACGGGGTGGTAATTGAATTAACAGGCGTGCCAAAGAAAAGCTGACCGACGGCGGGGGGAATCGCCGCGCGCTCGTAATATCCAATATCCCCGCCATTTTGTTTATTGGCAGCATCATCACTGTATTGCTTGGCTGCCTCGGCAAAATCCATTCCCGCCTGCAATGTGCGATAGATCGCCCAGGCAGAATCTTTTACCGCCGCCGAATCTTCAAGCGATTTGGCAAACCGTTTCAAAATATGACTTACACGAACCGCGCCTTTGTTTGGCTGGCGGTCCGTAACTTTGATAACGTGATACCCAAACGGTGTCCGTACGGGGTAGTGCGTGTATTCGCCTACCTTCATGCTGTAGCAGGCATCCTCGAACTCCGCAACCATGCGACCGAGCGTGAACACTCCTAAATCGCCCCTGTTGAACGACGCGCTTTGGTCTTCGGAGTAGGTAACAGCCAGCGTATCGAAGCTGTATTGAGGAACGAGGCTGATAACTTTCATCGCTTTGTTATATGCCTCAAGAGTATCGGCGGGAGAGGCATCCGGTTTCAAGCGAATTAAAATGTGGCTTGCGCGGATTTCGTCTTTCTTACGGTCGTACATTTCCTTCACTTGAGGCTCAACTAATTCCTTCTCTATCATGTACGAAGTTGCCACGGAGAGCCGATAGCCTTCCAGCTCGCTTTGAACGGAACTATCCTGTAATAATCCTCTGCTGTATGCCTCTTTCAGTTTCAGCCTGAATTTGACGAAGAGGTCTAAAAACTTTTCGAGATCTTCGGGCCTAGCATCTATGGTAATACCTCCGTTGTGTTTTGAATACGAGTCCTCAAATTCTTCAAGCGTTATGCGGTCTTCCCCGATTTGACCGAGAATGGGGGGTGGCTCATTGACCGGTTTTGAGCCGGCACATCCGGCTAAGAGAAATAATACTGCGATAAGAAAGCGTCGTTCCATCTAAAAGCTCCTATTTATTTCAATATGCTCATTTTACGATATAAAGCTATGAATATTAACCAAAAATGGGCGTTCAAGCAAGGGGTAAATCCGTTTGTAAAGAAGGGGTAGATATTCGGAGGCTTTGCGGAAAACAAAAGTAGGGGTTTGATTAATCAAACCCCTACGGGAAATGTTAAAAAATTTCCACCTGATTTGACTTTCGGTAATGACGTGACCGTCATTCCCGATATATCGGGATGACGGTCCCGTTCAATACCATGTGCGACGCACTTTTCCGGTAAAGAGTGTGAATACACTTCAAACAAACACCCGTTTATAGACAGGAAGTGCGTCGCACACGACGATCCCGCGTAGCGGGACGTCCCGCTTCTTAGGATTCCGCCCCAGCGGGATTCCATAAAGCGGAACAGAAAACGCGTTTGACTTTTTTTAAGATACTTTTTACCTTGCTTAGAGATTTAGACGTAATTTATGCTTCCACCGTTCCCCGACAAACCTTTTGAACAGGCGAAGGGTTTATGATACCGAACTCAACTTGCGCGGAGGAGCAACTCTCATGAAAACAGTAGCAATATTCATTTGCAGCGCGGCACTTCTTGGAATCTCCCTGGCATTTTCCCAAACAGCGACACTGAAAAATGTCCAAACTGATTCTGTAAGAACCGCAACAAATAACATCTCCGATTTTTTCAGCCTACAATTTGCAAAGCGCGTAGCACCCCCTAACAGTATCTCAAAGATACCCGGCCACTATTCCGCCGCAGACTGGAGACGTGCAATCGATTCTGTATGGGGTCCCGGGCTCCCGACTTCCCAAAAGCTTCAAATTTTTGATAAAGTCTGGAACGTCATCGATACAGGCTTCGCGTGTTTTCATGATTTGAATATTAATTGGGATTCTCTCGGTTCCGTCTACAGGGCTGAAATAACAAACGGCGTGAGCAGGGGGCGTTTTGCAGCCATCATGACTCATCTCTCGCTTGCGCTGAAAGAATCTCATACAAGGGTCTCCGATAACAGCGTATATCTTTCAACCGCACTTAATCCCGGCGTTCCATTGTTTGTTATCGGCGGCTGGGGTGAGAACTTTCATTTCGGAGCGGGCCTTACACCCCTGCCCGATAGTTCACTACTCGTTTATGCCGCTAAGCCTCAACATCCGCTTGGGCTTGTTCCCGGCGATATTGTGCTTGGCTATGATCGAATACCATGGAAGCAATTATACAAAGAACTGCTGGCAGCCCAACTTCCCCTCTCGGCCTATTCGTGGTGGGGATGTTCTGAAAGCTCGTTTATTCATTCCATGCTGATGAGCGCAGGATTGAACTGGCATTTGTTCGACACGATAGATATTGTAAAATACGCATCAGGAGACACAGTGCATCTTTCTACCGGGTATCTGCAAGGTATAAGCGGGTCTTTTTTTTGCACTGAGCAGTTAGATGTCCCCGGAATTCCAAAACCCGCTTACGATGGCCAACACGTGGTAAGCTACGGCATCATTCTTGGCACCAATATCGGTTATATCTATGGCTCAGCATGGAGTGGAAACGCGCAACAGGAATTCTTCGATGCTGTACAAGCCCTGATGTATACAGATGGTTTGATCATTGATTTTCGCATAAACTTTGGCGGCAATATGTTTCTGAGCAATCCGGGCCTCAACTTATTGTTTGCCAGCCCAACAACAACCATTGGTTTTGGGAAACGAAGCAACCCATTGATCCGCGAGGCGATGGTTCCTTATGTCGATCCCAGCGCCTATGTTATTCCGGGCAATCCGCAGGGATATACTAAGCCCATTGCCGTGCTGACAGGTCCCGGCGCAGTAAGCTCCGGCGATCAGGTCGCGCTTCGGATGAAATTTCATCCTCATGTGAAAATATTCGGCAAGTCTACTGCAACCGCCTTCAATGCCCCTATCACAATTTCTTTAGGTAACCCTGATTGGTTCTTTCGGTACGCGCGCAGTGATGCCTACCTTGCGAGTAATCCGGGCGTTTATCTCACTCACCGTGAATTCCAGGTAGATTATCCGGTCTGGCATACACCATCTGCAGTTGCTCAGGGCCGAGATAACGTGGTTGACGCCGCACGGGCATGGATTGACAGTTCACTTGGAATAAAACCTGTGCAAGCATTTCTTCTGCAACAAAACTACCCCAACCCGTTCAATTCACAGACGGGGATTCGATACGAGCTTTTTAATCAAACGGGGGTTCGGTTAGAGATTTACAATATCCTTGGGCAGTTAGTCAGAACATTAGTAGATGAGAAGCAGCCGGCGGGACATTACGCCGTTCCATGGAACGGGAGAGATCAATATGGACATTCCCTTGCCAGCGGGGTGTATTTCTATCGTTTACGGTCGACTGAATACGTTGAAACAAAAAAACTTATGTTACTCAGGTAACAGTATAATACACACCGCACTACGATGCTTCCTGACCCTCAAAAAATCTCCATCTGCCCGTTACGTGACCGTCACCTCAGAGGTGACGGTCAGGTTCAATACCATGTGCTCACTCAACACCGTTGCCAAACCTTAGGCGCCGTATAAAATGGCCCAAGTCCATTTACATCACTCATAGAAAGAAAACTTATGATATCCCTCTTCAAGCCGTTTGTCGCAATTGAGCATCCGGTGCGGTATTTTTTTGCCTTATTTTTCTTGTTCTTCGGAGGATGGCATCTTGCCGACGAGGCAAGGTTCTTTTTTGGAGACTCGCGTCATACGGAGCCAGATATTATTTTCACACTTGCCTTTCTGGTCACTGTGCTCGCGTTCGGCTCGCACTTCATCGCACAGAAAAGGGCAAAACGACAAACTGAACATCATGCCGCAGGGTAGCGGTTCATAAGACAGAAAGAACCGGTTCCCTCTTCTTTAGTCCCAAAGGGATCCTCTTGGGAGAGAGGGTTAGCCTGCCTGCCGGTAGGCAGGGGTGAGGTCATACAACGCAAGATTGCTTGATTGAAATTGCCCCTACTGCCAAATTTCCATCGTTCTAACGTGACCGTCACCTCAGAGGATGACGGTCACGTTTGTTTTAGTCTTTAGTCTGCATTCTGTCATCCGTCTTCTGCCTGCTGTTCTTCCCCTCAAAAAAAATCTCCATCTGCCCCGTACTAACCCGCCGGAAATGTTGAGTAGAGAGAGTCATGCGCTGTTCATTCAAATGATATTTTTTACAACTCGCATCAAATAATTGGTGAATAGAGTCCGCAATTTCGCCCTCGCCTGTCATGCGCTTGCCAAAATCCGAGTTCGTCAGCTCGCCATCCCGCACGTCCCGGATGCGGTTTAATATTTTCGACGCGTTCTCCGGCACGGCGCAGTTGAGCCAATCCACGAATAAATCTTTCACCGCATACGGCAACCTTACGATGGTATGCCCGGCAAAGCGCGCGCCCCGCAGTGATGCTTCCTTAAGAATAGCGGGAATTTCCACGTCGTTCAGTCCGGGAATGATCGGCGCGGCGTTTACTCCAACGGGAATGTTGTTCTTCGCCAAAATCTCGATAGTCTCCAATCGCCGGTGAGGAGCGGATGTGCGCGGTTCCATCTTCCGCACTAACTCCTGCTGTAATGTTGTAATGGAAATCATGACAGCGACGAGGTCAAGCGACGCCAGCTCTTTTAAAATATCCACATCGCGCTGGATGAGG
>JACQBK010000031.1 GCA_016194505.1 Ignavibacteriales bacterium
GCAATATCTTCACAGAGCTTTAGGGTCAAGTGAGGAAACGTTGTTGCACTTAAAAATGCTTTATGAGACCAAATCTTTGCAAGATGAAGGGATTTTTAAAGAACTTTCTGAAAAATATGAGCGGCTTGGCAAAATGTTATTTCGATTCATAGAAGCAGTTCTTCATGACCATGGCACTCCAACTTACATTAAAGAAGAAAACGCAAACTGTGAAGCATAGCTTTGCCATATCACACAACTCATATCACGTATCTAAACATGTACAACACTATCATTGTTGAAATAGCTAGACGCATTGCATGCGTCACCATCAATCGTCCCGATAAGCTGAACGCGCTTAACGCACAGGCGAAAACGGAGCTAAAGCAAGCATTTGAAATTATCAAAAACGATTCAAGCGTTGATGTCGTCATCCTCACCGGCTCGGGAGAAAAAGCGTTCGTTGCGGGAACCGACATAAAAGAATTAACGGAGTTGGATACCGAAAGCGGCAAAGATTTTTCCGAAGATGGGCAAGCCGTTTTTAATCTCATTGAAAATCTTGGGAAGCCTGTTGTTGCCGCCGTCAATGGGTACGCGCTTGGTGGCGGGGCGGAACTTGCGCTCGCTTGCCATATTCGGATCGCGTCGGAGAATGCAAAATTCGGTCAACCGGAGGTGAATCTTGGCATTATCCCCGGCTACGGCGGAACACAGCGCTTGGCTCGACTTGTTGGAAAGGGAAGGGCGATGGAGTTGATACTGACCGGCGATCAAATTGACGCTCAAGAAGCGTATCGCATCGGCTTGGTGAACAAAGTCGTTCCGCAAGCGGAGTTGATGAAAACAGCCGAAGTTGTAGCGCAAAAGATTCTTTCCAAAGGACAATTAGCAATACGCTTTGCTCTGAAAGCGGTGAATATGACAGCGGAAACAAACTTGACCGATGGCCAAGCGCTTGAAGCGAGCTTGTTCGGTCTTTGCTGCGGAACGGAAGATTTTAAAGAAGGTACGAAAGCGTTTTTGGAAAAACGTCCGAAATCCGCAATTCTAAAAAACTTACAACATTTCCAGATGCAAAACATCAAGACGCCCGCCTGCGTCGTGCAGGCAGAAAACGCACAACATACAACCTATCCCGATACAAGACATCGGGACACTGGAAAGCGTGCAACATTCAACCTATCCCGCCGAAAAGCGGCGGGACTCAAAAAACGAGCAACTTACAACATATAACTTACAACCGAGCATAATGAGCGAGAACAAAAAAACTGCAGTTGATCAATCAAAGTTAATGGAAAAAATTGTTTCCCAAGCAACAGTGGTGGAAGAACATGACCTACCGCGAAAACGTGGAGGGCATAGATGCTTCTATCCTTATGCACCCGCGCGTGTGGGAGGCTTCGGGCCATGTTGAGAATTTTACCGACCCGATGGTTGACTGCAAACAGTGCAAGACTCGTTATAAAGTCGATGTGCTTCTGGAGTCTATTTCGGAAAAGACTCTGAAGAAAGTGGCTGAAAAAATTAGAGAACAGCTTGATCGAGACGTCTCATTGAAAGAACGCTTAATAAATTTTATAAAACAGCACGACCGTGAGGGTTTATTCAACGGATATACCCCCGAGTTTATTCTTGGTTCATTTTTGGAAAGAAAGGAAATGGTGGATTCAGGTCCTCGGGGTTTCTTATTGGAAGATGTGGTTTTTCAGGAGGCATTAGCGTTAGGATTGCTACCCTGCCCCAACTGCGGTAACAAAGGCACATTTACAGAGGCACGCAAATTCAATCTGATGTTTAAAACGTTTGTGGGACCCGTGGAAGATTCATCGGCGGTCGTGTTTCTTCGTCCGGAGACTGCGCAGGGAATTTTTGTGAATTTCCTCAACGTGCAATCCGCTTCACGCCAAAAGATACCATTTGGGATTGCACAAATCGGCAAGGCGTTTCGGAATGAAATCAACACCAAAAATTTTCTCTTCCGAACGCGCGAGTTCGAGCAAATGGAGATGCAGTTTTTCGTTAAGCCCGGCACGGACGATGAGTTTTTCGAGTATTGGCGCTCAGAACGAATGAAATGGTTTATCGAGCTTGGCATGACGAAGGAAAAACTGCAATGGCATCAGCATCCCAAAGATAAGCTCGCGCACTATGCAAAAGATGCGTATGATATCGAATATCAATTTCCATTTGGATGGGGAGAGATAGAGGGAGTCCATAATCGAACTGATTACGATCTTTCGCGGCACGAGCAGTTTTCAACGAAGAGCATGAAATATTTCGATGAGCAGACGAAGGAAAAATTCACTCCGTATGTTATAGAAACTTCCGTCGGGGCAAGCCGCTCGTTCATGGCGTTTCTTGTTGATGCCTACAATGAGGAGGAAGCTCCAACCGCAGAAGGAACAACGGAAACTCGCGTCGTATTAAAACTTCATCCGAAGCTTGCGCCTGTGAAAGCGGCGATCTTCCCGCTTGTGAATCGGGATGGTATGCCGGAAATAGCAAAGAAGATCGAAGCGGAGTTGCGTCCTCATTTCCGCGTATTCTATGATGATAGTGGTGCTGTTGGGCGGCGGTATCGCCGGCAGGACGAGGCGGGAACGCCGTACTGCATCACCGTGGATTCGCAAACGCTTCAGGATCAGACTGTTACTATCCGTGACCGGGATTCGATGCAGCAAGAACGACTCTCTGCTGCAAATCTTCGCAAGTATCTTACAGAAAAGTTGACATAAAAGTGTTGAAAGCGGTGTTTGGTTGTTCGACTATGCGTACTCAATTCCTACTGGCAATCCTCGTGCTTTTTGTCTCCACAACTCAAAGCCAGTGGATTAACGACCCTGCCGTGGATGCCCGCGTAGTGCAGGGTATTGATTACATCTACAACATGGAATTTGAGAAAGCGGACAACGTGTTTGCCGAAGTTATCCGCAGTGAGCCTAACCATCCCGCGGGATATTTTTTTCAAGCGATGACCCAGTGGTGGCGCATTCTTTGTAATTTTGATGACGAATCGCAGGATGAGCATTATTACGCGATGCTTGAAAAAGTCATTGATATGTGCAATGAGCGGTTGGATAAAAACGAAGACGATGTTACTGCGCTCTTTTTTAAGGGCGGGGCTGTCGGATTTCGCGGACGATTGAGAGGGAATCGCGGAAAGTGGGCAAGCGCAGCAAACGACGGACTCATCGCTCTTCCCGCAGTGCGAAAAGCGTTTGTGATTGAACCCAACAATTACGATGTGTTGTTAGGTATCGGCATATACAATTATTATGCAGAGGTGATACCGAAGCAATATCCCATCGTGAAGCCGCTTATGTTTTTTTTCCCAAGCGGCGATAAAAAAAATGGGCTGGAGCAATTAGAGATAGCGGCTCAGAAAGCCCGCTACGCAAAAACAGAGGCGATGTATTTTCTTCTCCAGAGCTATTTTACTTATGAGAAGCAGTACGCGAAGGCTTTGGAAATTGCAACGGAATTGCACTCCAAATACCCAAAGAACGCATTGTTTCACCGGATGTACGGAAGGTGCTACGTGAGCCTTGGATCTTGGGCGGAGGCGTTCCATATATTTACCGACATTGAAAAAAAATATACCGCTCGTCAGACCGGCTATGATACGTACGATGGCCGTGAAGCGTACTATTATATAGGCAAATTTAATTTTTTGGCTGGCAAGCTTGACGAAGCGCTGCAAAATTTTTACAAATGCGATGAGCTTTCGCGCAAGATAGATAAAGACGGCGCATCGGGCTTTATGTCTATGACGAATCTTACTATCGGTTTGATATATGATTTGCAGAAAAAGCGCGATTTGGCATTAGCGCAATACCAAAAGGTGCTGGATATGAAGGAGTACGAAAACACGCACAAAGACGCGCGCCGTTATATGGAAAAACCGTACACAAAAAACTAATGACAGGACGAATCTTACTGTTCGGCTGTATTGCTGCGCTTGCTCAGGTGTTAGGCGGTTCTCTCATCTATTTTAAGAAAACTTGGCCCAAACGTGTTCAGGAAAATCTCCTTGCCCTCGGTGCCGGGTTTATTCTTGCGTTAGTCTTTCTCAAGCTTATTCCTGCCAGCATTGCAACATTGGGGGAAACTGCCGCGCTGTATCTTATGCTCGGATTTGCAACGATCCATTTCTTCGAGCATACGATTGTCGGGCATTTTCATTTTGGCGAAGAAGTTCATTCGGAGGTGATGGTATCGAAGGTGGCAAGCATTTCGGCTTTTTCCGGATTATTTATTCACGCCTTTTTTGATGGGTTCTCGATTTCAGTGGGAATGCAATTCAATTTTTTGGTCGGACTCCTCGTGTTTCTCGCGGTGCTTTTACATAAATTTCCGGAAGGGCTTACTATCGGCTCTATCATGCTTGCCGCAGGGTATCCGCGCAAAACTATCATGCTCTCAACGCTCGGTATTGGGCTTGCTACCATATTGGGTGTATGTACGGTTTTCATTTTTCAAAACGCAAGCGCTGAGCTGACGGGTGCTGCGTTCGCGTTTTCTGCGGGAGCAGCAGTGTACGTTGGAGCAAGTGATTTGATACCTGAAATCAACAAGTCGGAAAATCGAATACCGCCTCTTGTGGTGTTCGGGGGGATGCTCTTGTTCTATTTGAGTGAAAAATTTTTGGAAGGATTGTTAAAGTAAAGCTGGGATGTACTTATTGTTACAATTTCATTCCGATCGAGATGCGGTGCAACCCGCCGATTTTGCCGTACGAGTTGAACGCATAATCTACGATATACTCGTTAATGAGTATCCCGCCACCGATGGAAATTCCCGCTAAGCCTGTGCTCGAACCGAGTTTTAGTTCTTTTCGTTGCTCGTTGTTATATCCTAACCGTAAACGAACCGACTCGCTCATCAAAAATTCCGCTCCAACTGAGAATGAAGAGAACCGTTGAAAAAAATTATCCTGCGCTTCATTAAGCTTATGAAAATTAAGGTTGAGCAGTACGGGCAAATGCTCGGGTCGTTTGGTGATTCCAATTTTAAAGTCGAGAGGCAACGATTCTTTTGTTGCAAGGTAGGAGTTGATTTGCGCTCCCAAGTTGAGAATGCTTGCCCCGATAGTGATGTTCTCGGACGGTATCTGATACAACGCGCCGAGGTCTATTGCGAGGGCGGAGGATTTTATTCCCGCGATAGATGAATAAATGACCTTAGCATTTATACCCGCTGATGTAAACTCGTCAACGTGAGCGCCCCATCCCAAAACAAGGGCAATGTCAGTAGCGCCGAATGTCCCCAACGTGTTCATGGATTCGTCAGTCTCGGTAAAGGAACCGTAATCGAGAAACGTAATGCCTCCACCGACCGATCCTATCCCGTCAATGAATTGTGTATAAGCGAGATGTCCGCCATTCGCATCGAGGAGATGTTTAAAGAATCCCACCGAACCTCTTGGTCCTGAGATGGTAGACAGTGCGGCAGGATTGTAAAACAATACGTTCGGGTCATCCGTCATTGAAACAAAACTGCCGTTTAAGCCGGCGGCGCGGGCGCTCACATCATTTCTGAGGAAACTATATGTGCCCTTACTCTGAGCAAGAAGCGAACACAATGGTACTACAAAGAGAAGAGCTAATGCTAGTTTTTTCATTAAACGAATGTACCGAATTAACGTACGAATTTCAAGAAATTAGCTTAATCTCGAACTATTTTCATCGGGTAAAAGAAAAAACCCGTTGCAAATCAATTCAAAAATGATTAACTTTAAGGCACTAAAGAAACAATTACACTTGGAGAACCGATGAAACCCGGAATTCACCCCGACTACAAAAAAGCAATTGTCACCTGTGTTTGTGGCAGCACTTTTGAAACGCGCTCGACCGCAGGCAACCTGCATGTCGAAATTTGCTCAAACTGCCACCCATTCTTTACGGGCAAGCAAAAGCTCGTTGACTCCGCTGGAAGAGTAGAGCGGTTCAACAGGAAATATGGAAAGAAGACGGAAAAAGAGGCGGCTGTTCCAGCCAATTAACGTGACCGTGAGGGTCAAAATAATGAGTGTGCGGAATGTGTTAAGTATAATACATTCCGCATTTTCGTTTTTACGCGATGCAATTATTCGATGTACTGAAAGATATATTGGAGGTTACTATGCTACTTTCGATTAAGGATACATTTGAAGATATGAGTCGGGAAGCTGCCAAGCTTATCGCCGACCGCATTCACCGAAAACCGAGTCTTGTCTTAGGTCTTGCAACCGGCAGCACCCCGCTTGGTCTCTATAAAGAACTTATCCGTATGCACAAGGAAGAAGGATTAAGTTTTGCTAAGGTTACGACCTTCAATCTTGATGAATATATTGGCTTGCCGCGAACGCACCCCCAAAGTTATTATTATTTCATGTGGGAGAATTTCTTTAAACATATTGATATCGACAGGCGTTACATCTATGTTCCTAATGGCATGGCGACGGATATCGAAGGGCACTGCGAGTGGTATGAAAACGAGATCAAGCGACTCGACGGCATTGATGTGCAAGTGCTCGGCATCGGAGCCAACGGGCACATAGCATTTAACGAGCCGGGTTCCTCGCTCGGTTCTCGCACGAGGATTAAAACATTGACCGAGCAAACCGTTAAAGACAACGCGCGGTTTTTTAAAAGCACCGAGGAAGTTCCTAAAACCGCCATCACCATGGGTATAGGAACGATCATGGAAGCGAAAGAAATTATCTTGCTCGCGAACTCAACAAGCAAGGCGCGGGCAATTAAAGAAGCCGTTGAAGGTCCTATAATGGCGATGGTCCCGGCATCTATTATTCAAATGCATCGCAAAGCCTACGTGATTGTTGATAAAGCAGCGGCATCTGCGCTCACACACCAGTTCAACGGATAACAGGTCATGGCAAACTTCGTCTGCATTTTTGAAGATGTCCATTATTCTCAGCTTCTTCCGCTGGTCTATTTTAGGCCTGTGTACAATTTGCGGTGCGGCATTTTGTCATTGAAAGAGAAGTTATTTAGCGCCTATCCAAAGGCAGAGTTCAGCATTCATTGCCGCACATACCTTGCTGATTACATGAAGGTGAAGAATCCGGGCGTTCGCGTGAATGAGATCTCTGGAGACGAATGTCTCTTTATTAATGGGAGAGTTATCGCAGATGAAGAGTTCTCGAAAAAAATTCCTTTGAACGAAAAGAATGATATTGTCTATGTTTACAAGAATCAAGTCGTAGCAGCAAGAGTGAGCGGAAAAAACCTCGCAAAGCTTAAAAAGCACATCGGCAGTCTTTTATCGCTATCTGATTTTGACGGGATCTCCCAAAAAGACGTCAATGTCGATTTGATTTCTTACAGCTGGGATTTGATTCAAAACAACAGAAGGCAGCTTGTGAAAGATTTTGCGTTGCTTGTTGGCGCGAAAAAGAAATCAGGGAAAAAGGAGAAGATTGACAAGGGTGTTTATTTATTAAATGAGAAAAATATTTTTATTGATGATGGGGTAACAATGAAACCGGGGACGGTGCTTGACGCTGAAGGCGGTCCCATTTTCATCGGCAAGAATGTGCAAATATTTCCACACGCTACTATTATTGGTCCTGCATATATCGGTGAACATTCATTGGTGAAAACGGGTGCTCAAATTTATTCTGGCACAACAATTGGACCTATTTGCAAAGTGGGAGGGGAGATTGAGTCTTCTATTATCCACGGGTACTCGAATAAGCAACACCATGGATTTTTGGGGCATTCCTACGTTGGTGCTTGGGCGAACTTGGGAGCCGGCACGACAGTCAGCGACCTTAAAAACAACTACCATTCCGTGAAAGTAACTGTGGGTGGAGAACAAGTTGATACGGGCTTGCAGTTTGTCGGCTTGACGTTGGGTGACCATGCGAAAACGGCGATCAACTCGATGTTCAACACAGGTACTGTTGTCGGTGTTTCGAGCAATATTTTTGGCGATGGATTCCCGCCGAAGTATGTCCCATCGTTTTCTTGGGGTGCGGCGGGCGAAACATTCACAACGTATAACATAGACCGCGCTATTGATGTGGCGCGGCGCGTTATGTTGCGCCGTAATATCGTCCTAACACAATCCGAGGATAAATTATTCAGAAAAATTTTCGACCTTACAGGCGAAGAACGGCGTTTGAGGGGCATGCCTCTATAATGCGAATTTCATGACCCAAGAAACTCAAATACCTGTTCAAGAAAACGGATGGACGAATCTCTATAAAGGTCCACGCGGCACCGCGGTAAAAATTCTCAATCGCGTTGAGCGCTCGGATTCGTACTTAGATCGTTTGCTGGATGCCGAAATGCGCTCAAACGATATGAACGAGCTTGATAAGGGCTTACTGAATGAAATTGTTACAGGCGTTATTCGCTGGCAGATGAAGCTCGATTGGGTGCTCACCGGTTTTTTCCACGGCAATTTCACAAAAGCAGAAACGAATATCAAGAACGCTCTCCGCGTCGCTTTGTACCAGATTCTTTTTCTCGATAAGGTTCCTCATTCAGCGGCGGTGAATGAATCGGTGGAGTTTATCAAGCGACTGAGGGGCCAAAAAGTCGCCGATCTTGTCAACGCGATCTTGCGTAATATTCTTCGCAACCTCGAAAACATCCGCTACCCCGACCCAAAGGAAGATAAAATTCAACATCTCGCCGTCATTGAGTCCCATCCTGCATGGATGGTGAGACGGTGGGTGCAGAGATTCGGGGAAGAGCAAGCCCATCAATTGCTTGCCGCAAATAATCAACGACCCGACTTGACGCTTCGAGTCAATCGTCTTAAGATTGATTTCAATTATTTTCTTTCACAGTTGGATCATGTCCAAGTGCAATTTTCCCGCTCCCAGTATCTCGATTTTTTTGTGCGTGTAAAGCATATGGCGGGCATCGGTAGCTCAGAAATGTTTCGGCAGGGCTTTTTCGGTGTGCAAGATGAAAGCGCGGGGCTGGCTGTTACACTTCTCGATCCAAAACCCGGTGATAGAGTGATTGATATGTGCGCGGCTCCCGGCGGCAAGACGACGTTCATCGGCGAGTTGATGAAAAACATGGGTGAAATTGTCGCTATTGATAGATACGAAACTCGACTTAACCTCGTCAAGAATGCTTGCCAGCGTTTGGGAATTGCAAACGCGCACTTTATTACTGCCGATGCCTCAACGATTCAAACACAGCCTGCCGAGAAAGTGCTGGTTGATGTGCCGTGCTCGGGGTTAGGGGTGCTAGCTAAAAAACCGGATGCGAAGTGGAAACGAGAGCCTGAAGACTTGGAAAAACTTATTCAAATCCAGCAAGGCATTCTTGAGAATGCAGGGCTTCATGTAAAACCGGGGGGTATTCTCGTGTACAGCACTTGCACAACCGAGCCGGAGGAAAACATTGAAGTGGTAAAAAAATTTCTGACGGCACATTCTGAATTCTCTATCGAAAATGCAAATCAGTTCGTCAATCCGACATTAGTCAATCCTGAGGGTTATATTGAAACATTCCCTCATTTGCATTCGATGGATGGCTCGTTCTCTATACGATTAAGGAAATCTGCCGCACAATAGTTGCCGCGAAAGCTTTTGTGTTCCAAGAGTTTTCTCCCTATATTTTCATCGTATAAATTCTAAACTCTTTTGAAACTAACAACCCGACCAATCATTTACTTTCCTATGCAGTTCCCAAAAGTTTTTTTATCCAAGAGAAATAGTATGGCACGATTCCTCAAAGGAGTTATTGCTGGTGTTGTTTTTCTTTGCATGGTTGTCGTTGTCAATAAGAGAATTCATGAGGTTCAAGGACTTTCGGCGGTGAAAGACCCGTTTGCCTCAACATTTTCTATCGTGGGTATTGATCTTGAAAATGGCGACGTGGGGGTAGCTGTGCAATCTAAATTCCCGAATGTTCGTCCCATCGTTCCGTGGGCTGAAGCCGGTGTGGGTGCGATCGCGACGCAATCATTTGTGAATGTTCAATATGGCCCAAAAGGGTTAACATTACTGCGGAATGGCGCTACAGCAGAAGAGGCGTTGCGCATCCTTATTGCAAACGACTCTGCGCGCGACACCAGGCAAGTCGGCATTATAGATGCAAAAGGCAACAGCGCAAGTTGGACAGGGAAAGAATGCTTTGATTGGGCAGGTGGAATGACTGCCACAAGCTCCGGCGGTAAAGGTGTAGTCATCACGGGGAAAGGTTTTGCCGCACAAGGCAATACTTTAGTTGGGAAAGAAACTGTCGAGGCATTGGCAAAAACTTTTACCGAAACAAAAGGCTCACTTGCCGATAAATTGGTTGCGGCGATCATTGCCGGAGGTAAAGCAGGTGGTGATCGGCGCGGCGAGGAATCCGCTGCGCTTCTTGTGAAGCGTAAAGGCGCAGGCTACGATGGCACCACTGACGATTACATAGACATCAGCATTTACGATCATCCAAAGCCGTTAGCGGAGCTTGACCGACTGTACAAATTGCATAAGCTTTATTATTTCAGGACCGATCCCAAAAATCTCATAAAGATTGATGCCGCTCTTTGTAGGGAGCTACAAGGTATTTTAAGCAATAAGGTTTATAAAAGGTTCGAGTTCTATGCCGGACCCGCGAACGGCATATTCGATGCCAAGACGAAAAAAGCATTGCAGGATTTCATGGGCTGGGAAAATTATGACGTCCGCATCCGCGATGATGACCAAATAGACAAAGAAGTGCTGGACGATATCCGGAAGAATTATTCCGAGTGGAAGGCAAGCAAAAAACAATAATTAAAAGCCATCTCAAAAACCATTTTCGTTGTGATGTCAGGGCTTGCGCCTCTAGCGCAAACCCCCCCTTCAAAACGTCATTAGTACATCATTTTTGAAATGGCTTCTAAATACGTGTTGTTTCTAAAAATAAGGTTGTGATTTTCTATACGCCCCGCTGATCCCCCGACTTCCTGCCCGACGGCAGGCGGGCGCTCAGGGTGACACCAGACGCCGTCATGGTAAGCGCCTGCCGGCAGGCAGGGAATCGAACCAAAGTCGTCTATTCAACATGCGGCATTGTTTTTTCAAGAAATTACACGTGAAGTCTTATTTACTCAAACAAAAATAAACATATGAAAGCTATTGTCAAGCCTAAACCGAAAGAAGGACAGGACTGGCAGAAAGGCTTCCAGCTTATCGAGAAGCCAGAGCCTCGTGTTGAGCACCCTACCGATGTTATCATAAAAGTCTATGCGGGCGCAGTTTGCGGGACAGATGTAGGGATTTATAACTGCAAAGACTCGCTCCGTGTGGAAATGAGCAAAGCTCGCGTTGATCCCGTTACGATTGGGCATGAGTTCAGCGGGCAAATTGTTGATGCCGGCAAGCAGGCAAGGCTTCACCTTGCCAAGCTCGTTTTTAAAAAAGCGAATGAGCACGCCGATCTCAAAAAACTCGTACGCCGAAAAACGCCGCGCTCTCTTGCCGCAGAAAGCACATTCATCAATTTGTTGGAGAAAAAATTCTTTAGCACGTCCGAAATGCACGTCACGTGCGGTACATGCTATCAATGCCGGCTGGGCGAATATCATGTATGCCGCAACACGGTTATCAAAGGTGTGCATGATGACGGAGCATGGGCAACATACGTAAAAGTGCCGGCGCAAAATGTCCGTTTGTTTTTCCGCCGAGAAATTCCGCCAGAGATTATCAGTTATATGGATGCGATTGGCAACGCAACACACACCGTCATGTCCGCTCCGGTCAAAGGAAGGTCCGTTGCTGTTCTTGGTTGCGGCGTGCAAGGCTTGATGGCTGTGGCAATTGCAAAATGGGCAGGAGCAAAGCGCATCTATGTGACGGATGCTTCTCACGGTGATTTTTCTCATGATAAGCTTGTATCCAAACGATTCGCTTTGGCGAAAACGTACGGAGCCGATCATTGTTTCGATATGTCGGTTGATACGGAGCGGGAAGCATTTTACGAAACAATTATGCGCGAGACGGAAAAAACCGGTGTTGACGCGGCGTTCGAGATGTCCGGCAGTTATTATGCGTACGCGGATGCGGAACGGGTGTTAAGAATGGGTGGAACATTTTCCCTCCTCGGCATCCCCTCCGGCTCAATGCAAATTGATTTTGCGAAGAACATTATCTTCAGCGGCATTACTGTCCACGGCATTATCGGACGGAAGGTATTCCAAACATGGGATCAAATGGAAGAGCTATTAAAGGCAGGTCTTGCTAAGGAATTTCTCAAAACCGGATTTATTACCCATCAACTTCCGCTTGAGCGGTACGAAGAAGGATTCGCCGCCATCCATTCCGGCGACGCGTATAAGGTGTTACTGAAACCGTAAAGCAAGTAGCCAGAAGTCAGAATTCAGTAGACGGAAGGAAAGAAGCCAGAAATATATGATGCAAAGGGGCGCCTACAACATTGAACATATGCCGCTTTTGCCGATTTGCGGCATGCCGTACAGCGGCATCGGCATCCCGTACAACGGGACAACCTTCAACATGATTAAAAATGAACATTACAGAACTGATAAGCTCGGAGCTTTCAAGGCTCGAAGAATCAAAAACGTATAAATACGAAACCGCGCTTCAATCTGCCCAAGCAGGAACGGTAACAGTGGGCGGCAAAGAAGTAGTGATGCTTGCGGCTAATAATTATCTCGGCATGTCCAATCATCCGCTCATCAAGAAGGCGGCGATAGAGGGCATCAAACACTATGGATATGGTGTCGCATCCGCCCGGTTTTTGTGCGGCACGCAGACAATCCACCAGCAGTTGGAAAAGAAAATCTCCAAATTTATTGGCACAGAGGATGCGCTTCTTTTTTCTTCCTCATTTGCCGCGAACGTGGGGTTCTTCTCGGCGTTGACAAACGAGAAAATGGGAGTGGAAAATTACAAGGATATTATTTACAGCGATAAGCTGAACCATGCCAGCATTATTGACGGACAGCGCCTTTGTCGCCCGGAAGTAACGGATAAGAAAATCTACAATCATGGAGATGCCGAACATCTTGCTCGGTTGCTTGAAGAAGACAAGGATAAAGATTATCGGTTAAGAATAATTGCCACCGATGGTATTTTCAGCATGGAAGGCGATATGGCTCCGCTCCCCAAGCTCGTCGAACTTGCCAAGAACTATAATGCCATTCTGTTCGTTGATGATTGCCACGGGCTTGGCGTCTGCGGAAAGCACGGACGCGGCACCCATGAGCATTTTGGACTGGTAGGAAAGATTGACGTTATTGTCGGGACATTGGGAAAAGCAATCGGCGGTGCGGCAGGAGGTTTTATCGGTGGCTCAAAAGAAATGATCTCCTACTTGCGGCAGAAAGCCCGCACCTATATTTTCTCGAACTCGCTTCCTCCATCGATCGTTTGCGCCTCCATAGCGGCATTCGACCTTCTCTCGAAAGATAAATCCATCGTCAAACGGTTACAGGATAACACGGCATATTTCAGAAAAGAAATCAAATCACTGGGATTTACAATTATCGAAGGAACGCATCCCGTTGTTCCCATCATGCTCAACGAAGCTTCCGTTGCTCAAGACATGAGCGCGGCGCTGCTGAAAGCGGGAGTGTATATCAAAGGTCTCTGGTTCCCTGTTGTGCCGAAGGGTGAAGCGCGCTTACGCGCCCAGGTTTCTGCCGCGCTTTCTAAGAAAGATATTAACCGCGCGTTGAGCGCCTTTGAAAAAGTTGGCAAGAAGATGCACGTCATTTGAGGGCGCTTTCCGAAACACCAGAAAAGAATTTCACGCAAAGCCGCAAAAAGCGCAAAGTCACAAGGAAATGCTGCTTCGCGTGTCAATCTTAGCAGCGTTTTCATTATGAGTTTTATCGTCTTAAAATGTCCAGATGCAGTTTTTTAAAAAGTTTTTTAGGTTTTCTTCGTGATCTTTGTGGATAAAGTTTTTGCTTTTCTTTGCATGCTTGTGTCTTAGCGTGAGTGATTTTTCCCTAACTATTTATTCATGGCAACATCAAATCGTCTCGTTTTTATAGACTTACTGCGGGGCTGGGCTGTTTTGGTGATGATCGAAGTGCATGTGTTCAATGCGTTTATCATCCCGCAGATGAAAGATGTGTATTGGTTTACCGTTCTCAATTTTGTTAACGGGTTAGTTGCGCCGGCGTTTTTATTTGTGTCCGGATTCGTCTTTGTTATTGCCAGCAGGCGCAAGCTTGAGGAATACCGCGCGTTCAAAGGGGCATTTTGGAAACAGCTTGGGCGCATTCTGACGATCTGGTTCATTGGATACGGCTTGCACATTCCCTTTTATTCTTTGTCGAAAACACTTCGCGAGACAGCGGAAATAGGGTGGTTGCGATTTTATCAGGTAGATGTTCTTCACTGCATCGCGGTTGGGTTACTGATATTGTTCTTAACTCGAATTTTTGTCCGCGATGACAAACGCTACAAATGGGGACTTATTATCCTCGGATTATTCTTTGTCCTCGTGACTCCGTTGATATGGGAGATAGATTTTTTGAAATATATGCCTGCACTCGTGGCGGCATATTTCAATGGGTTGCATTTTTCTATGTTTCCTTTATTCCCATGGCTTGGTTTTATGTTGTTGGGAGGTGTTTGCGCCTTCATATATGTACAACAGGGAGTGGAGCGAGATCCTCAAAAGTTTTGGCTGAAAATTTCTCAGTGGTCGGTTGCCGCTGCCATCGTAGGGGCGATTGCTTTGGAGCTGCCTATTAAAGTTCCCTTTGTTTCTACCGCCGTGCGGGCTAACCCATTGTTTTTTATGGAACGCTTCGGTATAGTCGTGTTATTGCTTGCATTATGTTGGTATTATGCGGAAAAGAGAAAAACGGAGCAGTCGTTTGTGCTGGATGCGGGTCGAGAATCATTATTGGTTTACACCGCGCACCTTTTGCTTATTTACGGTACATTTTGGAATGAAAAAGGCTTGTCCGGTCTTTTTGGCGGAACATTCAGCGTGCTTGAGTGTGTCGCCGCCACTCTCGGACTCGCTGTGCTGATGGTTTTCTTTGCGAAAGGATGGAGTTGGCTGAAGCAGTATTCCAAACCTACATCGCGCATGTTCGCATACGCAACGGGCATTGTGGTTGTGGTGTTATTTATTATCAGAACTTCATAGAAAAAAAATGGAATCAGTTCTTGTTATAGTGTTGCTCGTGCTTGTGGCTGGCTTGTTGGTGTACCTTGTAGTAAAACAAACAAGCGCAAAAAGCAATTCCGCCGATTTATCATTCCTCATGCAGCAACAAATAGACGGGTTACGGGGAGAGGTGAGCCAAGGCCTCAAAAATACTTCCGATTCGCTCAGCACGTCGCTTCAGCACACAACCAATATTGTCTTTAAAAGTCTGCAATCAACGACTGAAACTGTCAATCAGCAGTTGACCGTTGTAACGAGTCAGCTTTCGAACGTAACACAGCAATTGCAGAACAATACTGGCCAGATGGGCTCGCGATTGGATAACGCTGCTAAGGTAATTCAAGATGTGCAAAATCAGCTCGGAGAGTTGGGTCAGGCAACGAAAGAAATCAAAGAGCTTGGGCAAAGTGTATCGAAGTTAGAAGAGTTGCTGAAAGCTCCTAAACTTCGCGGTGGGTTAGGAGAACTGCTTCTTGAAGATTTGCTCAAACAGGTGCTTCCCGCCAGTGCGTATGATATTCAATATACATTTCGAAACGGCCAAACTGTTGATGCTATTATCAACACGGCGGGGGGTAAGGTTCCGGTGGATTCAAAATTTCCGCTGGAAAATTTTAGGAAGATGGCTGAAGCGAAAAGCGAACAGGAAAAGAAAACGGCGTATCGCGCATTCGTTTCTGATGTCAAAAAACACATTGATGCAATTGCACAAAAATATATTTTACCTGACGAAGGGACGTTTGACTTTGCGCTGATGTATATTCCTGCCGAAAATATTTACTACGAAACGATTATCAAAGATGAATCCTTTGATGAGGAAAACGGGTTGTATTCCTACGCAACGAAAAAGCATGTTGTGCCGGTTTCGCCGAATAGCTTCTACGCTCATCTACGAGTGATCGCATTAGGCCTGAAAGGCTTGCAGATCGAAAAGAGCGCGCGTCAAATTTTCGAAAACCTCTCTCGATTAACAACAGAACTTCAGAAATTCACTGAGCTTTTTGAGACGATGGGGACTCACCTGACGAACGCAAAAAATAACTACGATAAAGCCGATAAACAGCTTAGCAGTTTTTCCGAGAGGTTAAAGGGTGTGCAATCGGTACCATCAGCAGGTGAAAATGAACAGCTGAATGCGTTCAAAGAAAAAGAGTAGTTAGAATTTTTCAAAAGGGAAGAACATCTTTTTGTTTTCCAAATGCAATTTATATAAAGTTAAGAGAACAACATGTTGAGTGGTTATATGTAGCTGACTATATATTTGTTATGACCCCTCTGCCCCGATGACAAAAAACGCCATCGGGGCATCTCCCCTTGTTAAGGGGATAAAATTTCTCCCCTCCCAAAGGGATCCCTTCGGGACTTTGTTCAAGGGGGAGTGTCCCGCAGTGCGGGACGAGGGGGTAAAAAATTTTGGGTGTAGCACCAAAACTCCAAAAACAAAAAAAGTCCCGCTTGTGGCGGGACTTTTCATTTTCCTGAAAAGTAATTTTTTGGACGTGGCTTACACACGGACGATATTGTATGCCCGTTTTCCTTTTTGTTCTTCTTTCAATTCAAACTGCACATTATCTCCCTGAAAAAGCGTATCGCGGAACCCTGTGTTCTTTACATTACTTTTATGAAAAAAAATTTCTTCTCCACCTTCAGAAACAATAAATCCGAATCCTTTCAAAGCATTATAAAATTTCACCGTGCCTTGCTTCATGGTCCCTTCTCCTTTTCCTGATCGAAACAAAAAAACCCCAGCCAGCTTAGGACTGACTGGGGTTTGGCTTTCAAAGTTTAAATTAAACTTTCTCAACGTTTGCAGCCTGCAAACCTTTTGGTCCTTTTTGCACTTCAAATTGGACGCTATCGCCTTCGTTCAAGGTCTTGTAACCATCACCGATGATTGCCTTGAAATGGACGAATACATCTTCGCCATTTTGACGTGAAATGAAGCCGTAACCTTTGGCTCCGTTGAACCATTTGACTGTTCCTTTTTCCATGGAACAAATCCTTTCGTAAAAAGTTAAAAAATTGTACACGAGACCAACTTACCCCGCTTTACGGGGTGTCGCACGCAAGCTTCGCTGTTGATGTTTTGCGATGCCGAGTCTCGTGAAATACGAAAGACCACGAAAAAAGGACACGGACATTACATCCAAAGCTACGACGCATAAGCGTGGCTGCGTCGCCCCTTCAGGATGATAAACATCCTGAAAAGACTAAAACTGTGTACATGAATTGCATATATAAGATAACTACTTTACCCGTCATAAGCAAGGGAAATATGCTTCCGCCGAAGTTTTTGAAACCGCGTTCGATGTATGAAGGTCGCTATGCTCGATTTTTCGCCGTTTTACTTGTATTCAGCGCGCCTTGTTATGTTTGGCAACAATGTTGAATGGAATCAACGATAATTTTTTTTTATCTTCTCTATGAACAGTTATTCTGAAACACCATCACTTTGACAAGGGAGATTTATGAATAATTTGAAACGAATCGGTATTTTGACCGGCGGCGGAGATTGCCCTGGACTTAATGCTGTCATTCGCAGCATTGCTAAGCCGGCGATGACATATTTTGGCGCAACCGTCATTGGCATACAGGATGGATTCGAAGGATTGGTTGAAGGACGTATGCGGGAGTTGACCCCCAAAGATATTGGCGGCATTGTTAACGTAGGGGGAACAATCCTCGGCACTTCAAACAAAGGTGATCCGTTTCATTTTCCGGTCGAGACGCCGCAAGGAGTTGAGGTGCTTGATTATTCCCAACACGCTATCAGAAATTATAAGGACTGGGAGTTGAACTGCCTCGTTGCCATTGGCGGTGATGGCACAATGCACATCGTAGATAAATTTACCGATATGGGTTTGCATTTTATCGGTGTTCCCAAGACGATTGATAATGATCTTTCCGCAACTGACGTAACATTTGGGTACGATTCAGCGGTTACCGTTGCAACAGAGGCTATTGATCGTCTTCATACAACGGCTTCGGCGCATCACCGCGTGATGGTTGTAGAAGTCATGGGACGTTATGCCGGGTGGATTGCGCTTGGTGCTGGTCTTGCCGGTGGTGCAGATGCGATCCTGATCCCCGAAATCCCTTTCTCATGGAACAAGCTCTACGAACATGTGTTAAAACGCAGTAAACAGGGTAGTCGGTTCAGCATTATCTGCGTTGCGGAAGGAGCCAAACCTGCGGAAGGCGATATCGTCGTGCGTGAGCAAGATAAAAAACGTACCGACCCGATCCGTTTAGGAGGAATTGGCGAGCTTGTGGGCGAAAAAATTATGGAAGCAACAGGACTCGAAACCCGCATAACAGTATTGGGGCATCTGCAACGCGGCGGCAGCCCAACGCCGTACGATCGCATTCTTGCAACGAAGTTCGGCTCGAAGGCATTAGAGCTTGCGTGGCAGGGAAAATACGGTCACATGGTAAGCCTAAGAGGTACAGAGGTTATTTCCGTTCCTGTGAAAGAAGCGATCTTGAAGCTTCGAACCGTTCCGCCGAATTCGCAGTTGGTCCTCGCAGCCAAAGCCGTTGGTACATCGTTCGGGGATTGAAAAAAGTCATGAGATATGGGATGTGCGATATGTGCTTATAATCCTCATATCCCACAACATGTTTCCATTGGCTTATACCAGAGATATTGCATTGCTTGATTGATGACTAACAAACAATCAAAGTCTAGAGTCATCGAGCCTCAGTTTTTACTGATGGCTTATTGCAACGGGTATTTTCCTATGGCGGATTCGAAGACGGGAGAAATCGGTTGGTACTCACCTGATCCTCGAACTATTTTTGATCTGAATGAATTCAACGTTCCGCGAAGCCTTCGACTAACGATAAAGAAAAATCTGTTTGAGATTCGCCTGAATACGCGTTTCGAGGAGGTGATGAGAAAATGCGGGGAGCGCGAGGAGACGTGGATTTCTGAAGACATCATCCAAAGCTATGTTGAGCTACACCGATTGAGGTTTGCCCACAGCGTCGAAGCGTGGAAAGAAAACAAGCTTGTCGGCGGGTTGTACGGCGTAGCGATTGGAGGAGCGTTCTTTGGCGAGTCCATGTTCAGCCGCGAGCGGGATGCTTCTAAAGTGGCTCTTGTGTATTTAGTCGAGCGAATGAAAGAGCGCGGATTTGAGCTTCTCGATACGCAATATAGTACCCCGCACTTGACTCGCTTCGGCGCAAAGGAGATTCCGAGAGAAGAATATTTGGAGAGGTTGAAAACGGCGATTAAGCTGTCTGTGTCGTTTATGTAGGGCGATTTTTTCCCAAGGAATCTGCCAAGGGTATCCCCTTGGGACCTTCGGGATAAATCGCCACGGTTGGGGTATTTCCATGTGCGACGCACTTCTCGCTTAAAGGCTACGCTATTCAGTGAGTAAGCTGTGTCTCTCAAGTAAAAGTGCGTCGCACATGAGGGATATTGCAATTTGCGACGCACATAAAATATAGAGGTCTGTGATTTGTTATGATACTTGCGTAGTGTGTACACCCCCTGTCCCGCCCCGTTCAACGGGGCGGGACGTCCCCCTCTGTGAGGGGGACAAAGCATCTTTTTGTTCCCAATTTAGTGGAGCAAATGAAAGAGCGCGGATTTGAGCTTCTCGATACGCAATATAACACCCCGCACTTGGCTCGCTTTGAGGCAAAGGAGATACCGAGAGAAGAGTATTTGGAGAGGTTGAAAAAGGCGATTGAAATTTCCACAACATTTGTTTCATAAAATCTGAATTGTAATTTTTTATGTCCAATTTTAACATTCCCGTCATAACCGAAACCAACTTCCAAGGACTCAAATTCCGCAACCGCGGCAAGGTAAGGGATATTTACGAGTTTGAGGACTCGTTGCTTATCGTTGCCACCGACCGCCTTTCGGCATACGATGTAGTAATGTCGCAGGGCATTCCGTTCAAAGGAAAAGTTTTGACCAAAATCTCGGATTTTTGGTTTGAGCAGACGAAGGATATCGTCCCGAATCATATTATTTCTACTATCGTATATGATTTTCCGTCTGCGTGCAAGCCGTATTGGCATGAGTTAGAAGACCGATCAATGTGGGTGAAGAAAACTACACCGTTGCCGGTGGAGTGTGTCGTTCGCGGCTATTTATCCGGTTCCGGTTGGGAAGAATATAAAACATCCAAAAGCGTATGTGGCATTAAACTTCCTGCTGGGCTTGTAGAATCATCCAAACTGGCGGAGCCGATTTTTACTCCCGCCACAAAAGAAGAGGTCGGCCAGCACGATGAGAATATTCCATTTGAGCGCATGGTAAGCATGATCGGCAAAGAGTTAGCAGAAAAGGTTCGAAGCCTTTCCATTAAAATTTACAAACGATCAGTGGAAATTGCGGAACAAAAGGGAATTATCATCGCCGATACAAAAATGGAATTCGGAGTGAATGAACAAAGCGAGCTGATTTTGATTGATGAGCTTCTCACGCCGGATTCATCCCGCTTTTGGCCCAAAGATAAATATGAGCCGGGCAGGGGGCAAGCGAGTTTTGATAAACAATTTGTCAGGGATTATCTGCTTTCGATCAATTTTAACAAAAAACCGCCTCCACCGAAACTACCTGAAGATGTAATTTTCAAAACTTCTGCATTGTATCTTGAGGCGTTGAAACGCTTGAGCGGGAAAATGTTGGTATAAATGTGATGTGAGATGTTTGATGTGAAGGTTTGTCAAAAACAGGGAATTAGTTTCGATTAGAAGCAAGGAGGTTACATGAAACATCTTTTTTTTACAACATTATTATCCTCAGTTTTCGTTACATATTCTTTTTCCCAAGAATATTTTCCGCATGCAAAGGGAAATAGATGGGTATATAAAGATTTTTTCAGCGCTGGGGCGAATGTTCGCTATTTTATAGATGAAGTTGGGGCTGATACCGTGATGCCCAATGGGAAAAAATATTTCCACTTTCCACTGTCGGGGTTGTCTCAATTTGCGAGAGTGGATTCCAACAGTCTTTACTTTTATAACGCGTTTACTAGCACAGAAGGGCGTGTATTTAGATTCAATGCTAAAGTAGGTGATCGTTGGGATGTTCCGGGATTTGGATTCACCTCTGTTATCGTTGGAGGCATGGATTCAGTTACTATTTTTTCTAAAAAAGCCAAAACCATTGATTTCGTTGGCCTGATTTACCTGAGTACAACGTACACTTTTGCTGAGTCGTTTGGATTAATAAAAGAGTTTCAGCCTATCGCACAACTGGGGGCAGATTACGTAATAACCACTCTGCAGGGCTGTATCATCGATGGCGTTACCTACGGCAATCTTACTTCGGTGGAGAAAATCCCGTTGGCAGTGCCGGAGCGTGTAAATCTTTTCCCATCATACCCTAATCCGTTTAACGGACAAACGACGATTCGTTTTTCTCTAGATAAAAAAATACACTTACGGCTTTCGATTTACGATATATTGGGGCGAGAAATCGCCGTTCTCATCGAAAAAGAACTTGACGCAGGTGTTTATAATACTCAATGGAGCGCTGGCAACGTTGGCTCCAGCATTTATTTGGTGCGCCTGCAGACTCCGAATAATGTTTTTACCCAGAAGATTATTTATATGAAGTGATTTAGAATTAAGCAGTGACGCTATGAAGGAAGGTTTTCACATAATTGAGCACCCCGCCGATATCGGTATTGAAGCCTGCGGCAATTCTCTAAAGGATGTGTTTGAGTTTACAGCCCTTGGACTCATTTCCGTCATTGTCGAGCCTACCACTGTTGACCCTATTGAACAACGGTTTGTGCGCCTTGTTGCCTCCGATGCCGAAAATCTTTTAGTCAAGTGGCTTTCTGAGGTTCTGTATCTCTATGATGGACAAAATTTCCTGATGGCGGATGTTTCTATCGAGCACATTTCCACGAACGAGCTTGAGGCAGTCATCACAGGCGAGCCGGTGAATGAGCGGAAGCATGAATTTAAGTTGGATGTCAAGGCTATTACCTATCATCAACTGAAAGTTGTGCAAGAAAAAGAGAACTGGTTGGTGAGGGTATTTTTGGATATTTGATGAAGTAGTGGAGTAATAAGTACAAAGTAGTTGAGTATGAGCATTCGATAAGTAGAGACTTCTGAAATATAGAAATAGTTGTCTTTGCGAGGAGCTTGCCCGCCCTTGGCGGGCGTGCGACGAAGCAATCCCCTCAATCAAAGCAGGAACGAGATTGCTTCTCCCGACTAAAGTCGGGATCGCAATCACAAAAAAATTTGAGTTTTCAGAAGATTCAAATAGTTGAGTATAATGTTAAAAAAGTTAGATGAATATCGTTATATCGTTCCCAAATCATTTCGAGAAGGAATGAAGGTTGAGGGATTGATTTATGCGAACGATCAGCTCATTCAAGCGATTGAGAAGGACCAAACGCTGATGCAAGTGGCAAACGTTGCCACGTTGCCCGGTCTTGTGGGGCGCTCGTTGGCGATGCCGGATGCCCATCAAGGATATGGTTTTGCCATCGGCGGTGTTGCGGCTTCCGATATGCAAACAGGCATTGTCTCTGCCGGTGGTGTGGGGTTCGATATTAACTGTGGCGTGCGGTTGCTGGCTTCGGATTTTTTGTTGGATGAAGTGAGGCCCAAGCTGGATGCTCTTCTTGATCAGATGTTCCGTGATATTCCATGTGGAGCAGGTAAAAAAGGGATCATCGGGCTAAGTTACGAGCAACTCGACCAAGTTTTAGAAAACGGCGCTCATTGGGCTGTCCGTAACGGTTATGGGCGCGACGCGGATTTACAGCACATTGAGGAAACCGGAAAAATTTCTCATGCCGATTTCAATGCCGTAAGCAAACACGCAAAAGAGCGGGGGCGGGATCAGCTTGGAACGCTCGGTTCCGGCAATCATTTCGCCGAAGTTCAATATGTGGAGGAGATTTTCGATGAAGAGGCAGCGAAGGTCTTTGGGTTATCATTAAACCAAGTCGTCGTGCTGATTCATACCGGATCGCGCGGGTTGGGACATCAAGTCTGCACCGATTATCTCGAAACCATGCAAGACGCTATGCGCAGGTACAAAATTCAAGTCGTTGACCGACAGCTTGCCTGTGTTCCGATTCAATCGCCCGAAGGGCAAAACTATCTTAAGGCGATGGCTGCTGCGGCAAATTTTGCATTTGCAAATCGGCAAATGATTACCCATTGGGTTCGAGAAGCTTTCGCGCGCGTGTTAGGGACGGGCAACCTTCACCTTGTGTATGACGTTACGCATAATATTGCAAAAGAAGAAGTTCACAAAGTTCATGGCGAAATGAAAAGAGTGTTAGTCCATCGCAAGGGAGCTACGAGAGCTTTTCCAAAACATCGCCCGGAGGTGCCGAAGGACTATTACGAAGTTGGTCAGCCGGTGTTAATACCGGGTAGCATGGGAACATGTTCCTATATACTTGTCGGCACAGAGAAAGCGATGGAGGAAACGTTCGGCTCCTCCTGCCACGGTGCGGGAAGGGCAAAAAGTCGGCATGCGGCAAAGATGGAAATTAGCGCCCAGCAGCTTATTCGAGAGTTGAAAGAAAAAGGCATTCATGTGCGGGGAGCTTCCAAGAGCGGATTGAGCGAGGAAAACCCCAACGCGTATAAAGATGTCAGTCAGGTTGTTGAAGTTGTGCATAACGCTGGAATTGCGAAAAAGGTCGCAAAGCTAATTCCGATTGGAGTGATTAAGGGGTAATTAAGTTTCAGGTTGTAAGTTTTCGGGTTGAAAGTTGAAAAGCATCTCTTACAATAATCGTGTCTGGGAACTGGAAGGAAGGGAAATCGGTTCTTTTATGTAGTCCCTATTTTTGGTATATTATTAAACATTTTACTTAACTATCGGGAGAATGAATGCTGCCGCTTACTGAAGAAAACGTGTTGAACTCGCTGAAACTTGTCAAAGACCCGGATTTACATAAGGATATTGTGACGCTTGGGTTTGTCAAAAATCTTACGTTCAAAGGGAAGGATATTAGCTTTACACTGCAATTGACGACGCCTGCGTGTCCGGTGCGAGATCAGTTCAAAATAGATTGCGAGAAAGCTCTCCGCAGCAATATTGAGAATGTGGGGAAAGTTGAAATCGAAATGACATCGAATGTCGTTTCCCATTCCAATAAGCAAAAAGACGCTATCATCCCCGGAGTGAAAAATACAATTGCTGTTGCCAGCGGCAAAGGCGGTGTGGGGAAATCTACCGTTGCAGTCAATCTTGCAATTTCGCTTGCGATGGATGGAGCAAAAGTCGGATTGGTTGATGCGGACATCTACGGACCAAGTATTCCGTTAATGTTCGGCATCAATGAGCGGCCGCAGGTTTCGCAAAACAAACTTATTCCGCTGGAAAAATACGGCGTCAAAATTATGTCCATTGGATTTTTAGTTGACCCGATGCAGGCGGTTATCTGGCGCGGACCGATGGCGAGCGGCGCAATCAAACAATTTATGAGTGATGTTGAATGGGGTGAGCTTGATTACCTGGTATTCGATTTACCTCCCGGAACAGGGGATATACAATTGACACTTGTGCAGACGATTCCGCTCACGGGTGCGGTGATCGTTACGACTCCACAAGATGTAGCGCTTGCCGATGCGCGCAAGGGGTTGGTAATGTTCAATAAAGTTAATGTTCCTGTATTCGGCATCGTTGAGAATATGAGTTATTACATTTGCACGCATTGCGGTCATCGAGAAAATATTTTCGATAGCGGCGGCGGCAATCGTACCGCAGGTGAGCTAGGCGTTCCGTTCCTTGGCGAGATTCCGATTTATACAAACATCCGCGTCGGTGGCGATAATGGCAAGCCCATCGTTGTTGCCGAAGAGAGCTCTCCGCAGGCGCAAGTTATCAGAATGATTGCGCGTAATCTTGCCGCACAGGTGAGCATCCGCAATGTGATGGCTCCGCCGGCACACAAGGTTGAAATTTTAATCGGCGCGCAAAACTAAGATTAAAAAACCTTCCGAAGGTTTAACTTGTCCGCCTCTGGCGGAAACCTTCGGAAGGTTCCATAAACCCATGGTCAGTGCGGAAAATATCGAGCAAAGCCTTACAAAAATCCGTCCCTATCTTCAAGAAGATGGGGGCGACATCGAGTTAGTTCGAGTAACCGATGATGGTATCGTCGAGGTAAGGCTTGTAGGCTCGTGTCAAGGTTGCCCGATGTCAATGATGACATTGCGGGCGGGCATCGAACGAGCGCTTATGCTGGCACATCAAGAGGTGAGAAGAGTAGAACAGGTGAAATGAAATTTTCAATTGCCGATTGCGCGTTTTTCGCCTGCCCGACGCAGGCGGGCGTCCCGCTGTTTTTTAGCGGGATAAGTTGTAGATTGTATATTGATTTTTTATTCTGACTACAAGCCATCTCAAAAATACCTAAAAGACAGTCAGGCTAAGTCCCGCCGTCATGGTGAGCGCCTGCCTGCCGCAGGCAGGCGCTCGGGGTGACGAACAATCTGAGAAACAATTTTTGAGATGGCTTCTACTGACTTCTGGCTACTGACATCTTGTATATTGACATTTAGAGTATAAATTAGTCTTAAGCAACCTTGGAATCAGTAAGCCTGAAAGCCGTCTATAGTATCAATCACGTTTTTGAGATAAGGCCGATTCCAACGCTTTCGCTGACATAGAAC
>JACQBK010000039.1 GCA_016194505.1 Ignavibacteriales bacterium
TGCACATATTCATTCGTCGCAAGATCGTATTGCTGAAGTGCGGCGTACAGCAGCGCGAGGTCTTCGATAAATAACTCTCCGTTACCGGAAGCCGTGCGCGCGGAAAGATAGATGCGAATGGCTTTTTCATACTGGCGATGCTCTATCATCTGCGAGGCGACGAGGCGATACACGTTTTGATTTTTCGGTTCGGTGTTGATAACGAGCTGCCAGAGCGAATCCGCCTTCACCTGATCGCCGGATTGATAGAATAATCCGCCAAGAATTGAAAGCAAACCAATATCGGAGGGCTGCAAGACTAATCGTACGCGAACAAGCCGGATGGCTTTTTCGTACTCTTTAAGCTGGGTGTATCCGCGGCGAAGCCCGTCGAAGTACATGTAATTTTGCGGGTCTTTTTCCAGCAATGTTTCGTATATCGCAACAGCGCGACCCCACTCGCCCACTTGCTCAAAGTTCTGCGCAAGGCGCAGTTTTGCGGCGGCATCAATATCCTGCGCGTGGAGTGAGGATACCCAGCAGCTCAATACGCTAATTAAGAAAACAAGAAATCTAAGTTTTTCGGATTTGGACATAGTGTCTGTTCAATATATCAAAAACAAGGGCGGAGTAGCAAGTGGTAAGTAAAAAGAGGAGGGGGATGGGGTGTGAATGGTTTGACCGACCAGATATCTCTGTTGGGCACAAACTGTTACACAATAAAGGGAATGAACATTTTTGTTCGCTCCATGTAACGGGCATATGCATCACCAAATTTCTTTAGCATTTCGCGTTCTTCAGTTCTTGCTGTTGCTACCATTGCCACTAGATTCACCAAAGCGCACGCAGCCGTTGTGGGTGTAATATTTTTGAAAAAAATACCTGTGCCAAGGAGTATCAGTGATGCATACAGTGGGTGGCGGATGTAACGATAGACGCCGGATGTAACAAGCACGGTTGTATTCTCGATCTGACCCTCCGGCTTGCCTGCCGCGCGCAATGTGAGAAATCCGTATAGGGGAAGAGGGATTGCTCCAACAAGAATCACCCACGAAACAAGTTGGTTCCATCTCCATGGGAGCGTGAACCATACCGGCGCACACAACAATACGAGTACAAGGATGCTTTCAAACGAAAAGAATCGGTATATGCCATGGTAGCGGCCAGCTCTGATCGAGAACAACCACGAAAAAATAATGTTTGCAACGGTACCAACTGCCAGAATAATAACAAACGCTACGTCGTTCATATATATAATCTTCCTTTACAACTGCTCAACAATATTACAAAACCGCTTGCGGTTTGTCAATACAGCACCATGCGTTGCAAAGCAAGCGTAAAATCAGAATGATTTGCTCTGTTTTTAGTGGGGGTGCACTTTGAGGGCACGGACCATTCCGTGACCTTTTCCACGTTGCTGTCACGGTGTGGACCGTGACAGCCAGATAAAAGGTACCTCTACCCCTTTTCACTCTACCTTGACATCCCCCCGGCAAACAAGAATATTGACCTGCTCCCTGCATGATCCATGTTAGAAGCATTTTGTCCGCACTTATCAGATTGGATTGCACAGCGTAAACGCCAGCGAGTATTAATCCGGTAAGCACTAGAAAAACGAGCAAGGGCTGCACGTCCCGCCGCACGCCAGATAGTGTAAAAGGATACAGCCAATATCGAGATTGTTACTCGACGTCAATTTGATAATCGGGTTTCTGTTCGGAGAACTCGAACTTCCGTTTAGAAAAGCTCGGCATACCGGAAAAGATTGTCAATAAAAGTGGTATGAATTGCATCGGCCATCGTCTGGGTGCGGGTGTTCGGCGCCTTTGCTAAGCATCATTACTTTTTTCGCGCGTCAACCACCGATTGATTTCCGAATATGTGATGGACGATTCCGTCATCAGCGTATACGTTCCCGTCGTCATCAGTTCTTTAGCAATCTTTCGTAGTAAGCTAAGCACAGCTCTCATTGGTCTGGGACCAACGCTAACGCGCGAGACACCTATATCTTGGAGTTCAGATATGGGCGGCATCGTTGCACCCGCAACAACGTTAATTGGTGCATCAATTTCTTTGACAAGAATTGCAATGGCATTTTTGTCGAGACTACCGACATCTGGAACAAATATACAATCAGCGCCGGCTTCCTTATACGCATTGCCACGGTCAATTGCATGACGCAAACTCTGTGAGGATTGATCATTAAGCAAGTAAACATCAGTCCGGGCATTTATAACCAAGTGGATTCCGTTGGCAAGAGCCATTTCTCGTATTGCTTTGATTTTGTCTTGTTGAAGAGCTATGTCGAAAAGAGGGGTTGTGGGATCTCCTGTGCTATCTTCGAGATTCAATCCAACAGCGCCAACATCCAATACGGCATGGGCCGCCTCTACTACGCCTTCGATGGAAGTAGCATAACCAGCCTCTATATCGGCGCTCACAGGCAGGGTGGTGCAATGTACAATGCGCTGGACTACTTCTATATTTTCAGCCAGACTCATTTTTTGACCATCGGCATAGCCGAGCGTTGATGAGATCCCCGCGCTTGTGGTGCCGATCGCTTTAAATCCCTCGAGTTCGAAGATTTTCCCGCTAACAACATCCCACGCATTTGGAAGAATCAGAATCGTTGGGGCATGATGTAGTGCCAAAAAATCATCTGCCTTTTGTTTTTGTCTATCTCTGTTACTCATTATTCATATCCTCGCTTATGATGTATGGTTCATTTTTCTTAGTTATTTGTATCATACAAATATTATATGCAATAGTCAAGCAACGGTTTCATCCGGTGCCATTCTTTTCCTGCTGTTGTTATTTTCATGCCCTTGTAAAGGGCTTGCACGAATATAAAAAATGCCGTGCCTGTTACTCAATGTCAATTTTGTATTCGGGTCTCTCTTCGGAGAACTCGAATTTCAGTTTAGAAAAGCTCGGCATACCGGAAAATATTGTCAATTTCCAGCTGTTTGAAAATCCCATTGGTTCCTTGGGAAGCCCTAAAAAATTATGGTCCAAGGTACCGTTTGAATTTTCATCGTGAAACACAATGGCCGCATATTCCCCGTATGGAATATCCGCGAAGGTCAGCACTGATTTTCCATTTATAATGTTGCTGGTTGCTTCCATAAAGGCTTTTGTCGGCAGATCATCTTCTTTCCGAAACAGCCTGACCACCGCACGTCCTGAATCGGAGCTGAAGTTACCCGCAGATATTGTCAGTGTGTCCCTGCCGTTTGTTTGTGTTTGCGAAAAAGCGTTCATCGAAATACAAAGAAAGATTGTTGTTAAGAGTGATGTTTTCATAGTCAATGATTTCCTTATTTATTATTTTAAAAAACCGAAAAAGACACCTAAAACTGGTCTTACAAATAAAGTTGTCAATGACGTGTAATTCTATTTTTCAGACGTCTCAAATTATTCTTTTTGTAGGGCTTGTATTGGATCTAATTTTGCAGCTTTAAGCGCCGGAACTACTCCGAAAATCAATCCGATGGTAATCGAAAATACAACTGAAAAAACGACTGAATCTATAGATATATATGTTTGCCATTGTGTTGTAGCGCCAATAATGAATGCTATCAAAAGCCCTGCCACCACACCTGCGATTCCGCCTGTCGTGCCTAGCATAGATGCCTCGCTCAGGAATTGCCATACAATATCTTTTTTTCTTGCCCCGACCGAAATTCGTAATCCGATTTCCGACGTCCGTTCACGAATTGAAAGCAGCATCACCGCTAAGACACCAACGCCTCCCACCAGTAAAGAAATACCGGCTATGCCAACAATGAGCCATGTAAACATTTGAGACGATTCTTGCTCTGCATTCATTGCATTAAGTTTGTTATCTAAGGTAAAGTCGTTTTCTTTATTTCTTACATTCAACTTATGGCGTTTCCTTAGCAGAGATTCTATTTCATTTTCTGCCAGGTGCATTGTCTCTTTACTTTTTGTTTTTACAAAAATTCTGTTGAGGTAATCCCTGTTGAGAACTCTTCTCAGTGAGGTTTGTATTGGAATAACAACGACTTTATCCTCATTGGCACCTTCAGCACTTGCTCCCTTTGAAACCAATGTTCCGATCACTTCAAAGGGAATGTTTCTGATAAAAATGGTTTCACCAACGGGGTATTGATCTCCAAAGAGATTCGTTTGAATCTGATTGCCAAGCACGGCTACTCGTTTTGTAAGTTTATCTTCTTTGTTTGTGAAGAAACGCCCTTCTTTGACAGGAAAATTCTTAACCTCTGGAAAATCGGATGAAGCTCCTTGCACCATGGCCATCGTGGCCGTATTGCCATGCTTTATTTTCACATACGTATCTGCTGTGGGCACAACTTTTTCTACAGAAGGGCACTCCTCTACGATCGCATCGGCGTCTTTTAGGGTGAGAGTCGTAACCAGATTGATTTGTTGCTGCCTTCCGATGACCTTGCTCATTTTGCCCGAATTGACCGCAATCATATTGGCTCCCATTTTTTCAAACTGCTCAGTCATTTTCTTTTTCGCCCCATTACCAATAGAAACCATGACCACAACCGTTGTGATACCGATAGATAATCCAATGATGGCAAAAGAAGTCCGGGCTTTGTTCAGCAACAAAGCTTTCCCTGATAATTTTATGTTCTTTATTAATTTCATGATATGAAGCAATATTGCTATGACAGTGCTTCAATAGGATCCATTTGGGCGGCTTTGCGTGCCGGGATTATGCCCGCTACAATTCCAATAATGACGGGGAATAAGACTCCAAACAAAATAGTTTGCCATGGAATAAAAAATGTTAACCCCCTGGAGAATAGGAATATCCATGTCCCGGTTAAGCCGATCGCTAACCCAAGAATGCCGCCCAAGAGTGACACGACAGATGCTTCCACAAGAAATTGAAACATAATGTCTTTAGGTCGGGCGCCCAGCGCTTTTCTTAAACCGATTTCACTCACTCTTCTGGATACCGACATAAGCATGATGACAACAATAACCACCCCGCCAACAACGAGCGCTATCCCTGAAATCAACGGTAGGAACAAAGTAAACACCCTGTTCATTTTTCCAATAATTTCTTTCACAACGACCGGTGTTACTATAGAAAAATCATTTGTTTCGTTGTTATTCAAAGAATGTCTTTCTCTGAGCACAGAAGTTACTTTGATTGCTATATCTTCTGTTTGGGAAGCGTCTTCAACTTCAAGTTTTGCTCCAATGATGTAGTTGACATTCATCAGCCTACTCATTAACGTCGTTATGGGAACAATGACATTCATATCAAGGTCTGTCCCGTGAGGATCAATCCCTTTTTCTTCCAATACACCTTTAACGGTGAACGGTACCGCGCCGATACGAATTTGCTCACCAATCGGATTTGAATTCTCGAATAACTTTTTTGCAATTTTCGTTCCTATCAAGGCTACTCTTGCCAAACTTTTTTCATCTGCTTTTGTAAAATACTCGCCTGCAATAACACTTCTTCTCCAAACCAATTCGCCCTCGGCTGTACCCCCGTTAATCGCTGTGGAAATATTTTTATTACCAAATATGACATCACGGTCGGGTGTCACTTGAATGGGGGCATACATGGTAATTCCATGAACTTCATTCATGATCGCTTCGATGTCTTCAATCTTAAGATTAGTCACTGAACTTTCGGAGGAACGGCCGCTTTCCAGCTCCACTCTTCCCGATGTAATCAAAATGTTGTTCGGACTGAACAGGTTTTTCACTTTTTCGGTTAATTGTTTTTCAGCGCCTTTTCCCATGGAGAACGTAATGCTCAGGGCAGCAATCCCAATCACAATGCCAAGAATCATGAAAAAAGTATTGAGCTTGTTTCTTCGTAGTATTCTGAAACTGCTTGTTATTATTTTATATTTATTCATGATTTATCATCCTTCGTGTTCGGGTCAATTATTTGTTTTTTCAAGTTCTGCCAGTTCTGCTCTTGCATCGAGAGGTTGTTCCACTTTATAATCTTCGGTAATTTTTCCATCGTGAATGCGGATGACTCGATTTGCATGTTCGGCAATTTCGCTCGAATGTGTAATCAGAATTATTGTCTTGCCCGATCTGTTCAATTCCTGCAACACCCCAACAACTTCAAGGCCTGATTTTGAATCAAGATTTCCGGTTGGCTCATCGCCCAAAATAACCTCGGGCTCATTGACCAGCGCCCGTGCAATAGCGACTCTTTGCTGCTGTCCGCCTGATAATTCGTTCGTACGATGCTTGCTCCGGTTACTTAAACCCACTTTTCCCAGTGCCTCAATTGCCAATGTATGGGTGTTTTTGCGGTCAGAATAAATTAAAGGCAACTCTACATTTTCTTCGGCAGTGGTTTTTGGCAAAAGATGAAACTTTTGAAAAACAAAGCCGATTTTTTTATTACGGATATGTGCAAGTTCATCGTCTGTTAGGGTGCTTACCTCCTTGTTCTCGAGATAATATTCTCCGGACGTAGGCCGGTCTAACATTCCGAGAATATTCATCATGGTAGATTTACCGGAACCCGATGCGCCAATGATTGCAACAAATTCTCCTTTGTCTATGGTAAGGCTTGCATTGTCAAGGGCTTTTATCTGTTGACCGCCGTCTTTTCCATAAATTTTTGATATGTTTTTTAATTGTATCATAGTTGAAGCCTTTGATTATTTGTTTACGATTAATGTTTCATTTTCCGCTAAACCGCTTATGATTTGTGTGAGTGATTTATTCTTTACACCTGCCGCGACTTTTCTCTCTTCAGGTTTTCCGTCTTTTAGAACGTACACGAAATCTTCTCCATTCTTATGGGTAAGAGCTTTGTTGGGTATTGCTATCACACCCTCTAAAGATTCATTGAGAATGTTCACCGTCGTGGTCATTTCAGGACGTAGTATTTTCCCTTTCCTATCCACAATGTCAATGATGACAACGTAATTCACCACATTATCTATTATTTCAGCCTTCGGATAAATTGCTTTTACAATGCCCTCGAAAGTAATACTTGGATACGTATCAACGGTGAACTCCGCTTGTTGTCCTTCTGTCACCTTACTAATGTCCGTTTCATCAACATAGGCTCTTATTTCAAGTCGCTTCAAATCTATTATGGTAAGAAATGTCGGAGCAGCAAACATGGCAGCAACGGTTTCACCTTCTTGTGTTGACACTGATGCAACCACGCCATTGATAGGGGCAATAATTTTTGTATAATCGAGCTGGATTTTCGCATAGTCAAGATTTGCTGTTACCTGTGCCACCTGAGCCTGGGTCATTTCATAATCTTTGACCGCACGATCATACATTTGACGCGGTGTAACGCTTTCTGCCAGTAGTACTTCTTGCCGTTCTTTCTCTATCCTTGCGTATTTCATCGCAGTTTTTGCATTTTCAAGATTTGCCGCAACTTGATTGTACTGTGCCGTGAGCTCAATGTCGTCAAGTCTTGCAAGTAAGTCTCCCTTTTTTACAATATCACCGACATACACGTTTAATTTTTTAACAATTCCGGAAACCCTGGAACCCACGCGCACCTCAGCGCCTACTTTGGGCTTGATGACGCCTGTTGCCAAGACTGTTGAACTTAACGTTCTTCGTTTTACAACCATTGTTTCATATTGCTGTTCAGTGGTCTCCTTATCACATGCAGCCAAACCAACGACTGAAATCAAAGCAATAAGCCAGTGTATAGTTTTCATAGTATTTTTATTGTTTGGTAACATTAATTATTTTGCACGCTTGTAATTTCGGATTGCCTGCTCATTCGAATGAATTTGTAGCCATAATACGCTGCAACCATGCTGGCGACAAAAGTAAGCATCCCTGTGCCTTCGTAAATGAAATTCCCCTCAAAGGCTTTCTCAACGACCTTCGTGCCTCCGCTGTGTAAGGATAATAGTGCGTGGAGTTGGAACCCGAGCGGCCTAATGATGTGATTCCATAGTCCATCCACCAAGCCTAATCCGACCACAAGCCATGTGCTGAGCAGTCCATACGCCCAGAGAAATCCTTTCTTTCCCGTATTCCTAAATCCCCGCATCAATAATGCGGGAGAAACTATAAAGAGCAATACAAGAATAACCGCAGCGAATCCTATCTCGTATGCATGATGGATACTTGTTAAAGTCGCCGTTACGATTGTGCTCACTAAAGATAGTGATGCGTACTTATTGGGCGTCTTTGCATAGGTATCGGTTTGACTTTTCATAATGATTCTTCCTCCTTTATTTGAATTTGTCTGTACGGGTTGAGTTTTCGATCAATATTCTAATTTTACTCCAAATGTCGGAATCATTTGGAATCCGTTTCCCTTACTTTGACCTGTGATTTCGTTAAATTGTTCTTCGGAAACATTGAGTCTGTTATACAGATTGAGAATATCGAGGAATGCAACAACAGCAAGATTTCCGAATTGATACCGATAGTCCACCCGCACATTAAGCGAATGAAGATCGTTCAATCGTTCGTTGTTGTTTCCGGTAATCTCTTTGGAGTAACGCATGAGGTTCCGATTGTTGAATATATTTTCATGAACAATGTAAGAATCCTTGGGCCTGCCGGTAGCATACTTCCATTTAGCCGAGAATGACCATTCTTTATTAAGTTCATACCCGACAAGAATGTTGAAAAGGTTCGGCTGGCTGAAATCTGCATCGTACTCACCATTGCCATTATTATCATTGCGCTTGCTTACGGAATACGAATAATTCACTTGTCCATACCACTGATCGGAAAGTCTTTTCACAAAACCGATGTCGATGCCTGATGCATACCCCGAGCCGGCATTATTGCGTAGGGAGGTGCTTCTATCCGGAAATACTATCAGATCGGTAAAATCTTTATAGTATGCTTCCGCCGTGAATTTTATATCGTCACTCAAATACGTTGATACACCAAGGATATAGTGGATAGCTTTTTCGCTCTCGAGTTTTTCGTTTTGCTTATCAAGGGCAAAAAGACGGAGCTCCGGTGCTTGGTAATACACACCCGTCGCTGCAATCAATTTTGTCCAATCACTCAGTTGATAACTTGCGCTGAATCGTGGTGACCAATAATTATTTTTATTGAACCCGCTATATTCATAGCGTAAGCCGGGCATGATGGTAATTCGGTCGGTCAGGTCATATTTGTAATCTATAAAGGCGTTAGCGTTAAGTTTATTTTGAACGAATGAAGAATTCACATTCTGGGGGTCTACGACGATATAATATGCGGTTGGATTCGGACGGTAATCGTTATTGTCAAAGACAAATGTGGTGTCGAATCCATTTTGGGTGCGATTGTAATCAACGTTCACCCGATAAATTTCTGTGCCGGTTTGAATTGTTGAATTACTCAACGGGCTAAATGTAAATTGCGACTTCCATCCGTACTGGTAATCACTGTTGTCAATGACAAAATAATTGTTTCGGGTTGCCGCTGTCGCTGCGGTTGGCATAACACCGTTGACAGGATCGAGATAGACCTTGCCGCGTTTATTATTCACATCTGTTCGTTTGTAGTAAAGAGTATTTTCCCAAAAACTGGCTGAGCTTGTAAGATAACGCCAGTTAACCCCCACAAGATATTTGGTCTCATTTCCTCGTGAGACGAATGGCTCGTAATTAGCATTTTTCGCCTCAAAAACGTGTTCCAGCGTACGTTCAAAATCCTCAGGCGCATAGACCCCCAGAATCGAGAGTTTGTGTTGCGGCGAAAGTTCGGTGGTCGTTTTCAGAATCACATCGGAAAAACTTGGTACTCCCATATATTTCTTGTCTGTCAGTTCGAGCACTTTTTTGAAATTTTGATGGCGCGCAGAAAACAACAGTGAAGTGGTCCCGAGAGCGTAGCTTGGTCCGTCATAGTTTATTTCCCAGCCAAGTAAATCATACGTCCCGTTGGCAGTAAACGATTCCTTGTTTCCTTCTTTAATTTTTAAATCAATAAACGACGCATTTTTCCCACCGTACTTCGCTGCAAACCCTCCTGCTTGAAAATTTGCTTCGTCAATGAGGCCCGGTGCAAAAATGCTGAAGCGACCGCCTTGTGCCTCCTGTTCTTCTGTCCCGCCATCGAAATGTGAAACTTTGTCGAACGGAATGTTATCAACCAAAACGATATTATCGCGCGGGCTTCCACCCCTGACAGCAAATGCCGAGAATTCGCCGCCGCCACTACTTACACCGGGCAGAGTTTCAATCGCACGGAAAATGTCTCCGGCAGCACCGGGACTGCGGCGAATCTCTTCCCGCGAATATGTATAATTGGTTGTCGGTGTTACATTGTCCTTCGAAAAATATCCCGCTGTTACGATGACGGAATCTCCGGTGACATACGTTTCTTTCAATTCGATATCTTTTACCTTTGTGGTTTTAGTGCGAATAACGCGAATATCATTTTCTATATGGCTGATATAGCCAAGCGAAGAATATTTCAAATTGTAGACGTTTTCTTCAACGCCTTTAATCGTATAATTACCGTAGATATCTGTGATTGTCCCAAGAGTTGTTCCAACAATAATAACATTGACGCTTGGAATGGGTTGTTTCGTATTGGCGTCAATAACTTTTCCGGTGACCAAGCCCCGCAAATCATCTCCGGCGTACGTTGTGAACGTGACAGATAAAAAAATAAACGCCATTGTCGCGAGTGTAATACATTTCTTATACTGCATCATGATTTTCCCTTGTATTTGAATTGATTGTTTTTTTTGCGGGATGTACCCGTCATTGCTCAAACTTGACTCCAAGTTTGTTAATGCAAATATACGTTAGCAAAATGCGATTTTTGTCTAATCGTATCTTTTGGGACTACAACTTTTTGGATTGTCTGAAAAACTTGAGGAATTACTGAAGTCTCTTAGGGTAATCGGGAGGAGTTAGACCTCTCGCC
>JACQBK010000040.1 GCA_016194505.1 Ignavibacteriales bacterium
CCATCGAGGTTCATCGTAAAAATCTGGTCGCACCGATAAGAGGAACGTGTTGATTGAAAAATCAATTTTTTCTCATCGAAGGAGAAATACGCCTCCGCGTTCGTTCCGCCGAATGTAAGCTGGCGGATATTGCGAAGATGCTTTTCGTCCGGATGGCGCAAAGAGTCTTGTCCGCCAACTTGTGCAAGCGCAGAAGAGACAATTGCAAAACAAACAACAGAAATTTTTAACCGAGTTTTCATAATAGTCAGTATTTTGTTCTCAGTGTAATAAAAAACGTTTAATTTTAACATTGCTTTGGGACATAAGTTTTATTTTCTGAAGAATCGAACAGTGAGTCTATTGTATCGAGGCGAATATGGAGTGGAATGCCGTTGTGAGGGTCAACTCCGTCAAGAAATTCTTCCTTCCCTTTTGCATAGACATCAAGAACGATAATTTCCTGAAGAGTACCCGAAATTGAAAGATGAAGAAGCTTTTTCCTTAAAGCGGCTACTTCAAGAACATCGTACATAGAACAGGAAATCGGTTGATAGGATGAAACCACGATGCTCCTCTTGATTATTGCAGTCCTGCGATGGCTGCCTTCAGTTTATTGAAATCCTCGTCATCCCGCACGCTGTACTCAGAGTCTATATAAGCGATTTTTCCCTGTTTATCAATCAGGTACACGGTTCGCTTATTCATCATGCTTTTATCGTTATAACTGTTATACATTTTTGCAACAGCATGCGAATGATCGCTGAGAAGCTTGAAGGGAAGACTATGGTGCTTTGCCCATTCAAAATGGGAATACACGTAATCGCCGCTAATGGCAAGAATCTCGGCGTTAAGTTTTTGGATATTGCCGAAGTCATCGCGCATGGCGCATACTTCTTTCGTGCAGCCGCCACTCCAATCGGCAGGGTAGAAGGCGAGTATAACATTCGATTTGCCGATAAAATCTGAAAGTTTCAAGGGCGTTCTCACAATTGAATCTTTCGTCGCGTATTGCAGTGTAAAATCCGGGGTTGCTTGACCAACCACAAGTTCTGTCGTAGTCTGCGCTTGTGCGCCAACTACAAGTATCAAAAATGCCAACACAAAGCTGATCTTCCTCATTGCTTCTCCTAATTTTAATTGTGAAAAAATACTGTTTGTTGCATTGAAATGCAATTTGTTTCGTACATTACGGTTACACGTAAAAAGAACAACCTGCTTGTGAAGTTTGTTCCACTTAACACTTATAAATCATGCGGAACAAAAGGACCTTTTTCGGCGTTGTAAACGGTAACAAAAGTCTTGCTTATCAAGGCATGAGCGCATATATTATTCCAGGAAATGGGAAAGTCTCTTAAAAAAACCTCGTATATTGCATTAGCGGTATTGCATTTGGCGGTTGCCCTTTTTACAGGGATACCTCATGTTCACTTGCCTGTAGCTAATTATAATGCCCAGCAAAAAATTACCGCTCACAATTGCGGCGCCAAAGAGGTACACAAGAGCCTTGATAAAAGCGACCACTGCCTTGTATGTCATAGAATTACGGGATCGGTAGCGTTTATCGGATTTTCGTTTTCGTTCGCCGAACTTTCCGCTAAAAATACTCATTCGCCGGCCGAATATGCCGAACACAGCGGCGATATCTACATCACTGCTTCAAAACGCGGCCCACCAGCCCACAACTCATAAGTTTCCGTCGTTTCATTTTATCATTCCATCTCGTGTCAATAGGATTGCTTACCGACACTCCAGATACTTACTAAGGATATGAACGTATGAAACCAAAGCAGTTGGGAGCAATATTGCTTTGTTATTTTTTATTCGGTTTGTCGCATAGTTTTGCACAAACCTCCCTTAACCCGGATATCAGCGTGATTCCTCGTTTTCGTGTAGAAACAAATGACGGCGCAAAACTGCCCGCGGAGCGCAAATTTAGCCGTCCGGAATTTACACTTGAAGAATTTGAGCTTGCCGTCCAAGCATATTTGAATCCTTATGCGCGGGCGGATATTTTCCTTGCAAAGAGAGGCGTCGGCACAGAACCAATCGAGATAGAAGAAGCGTATGCAACGTTTCTTCGCGGCTTACCGGGAAATATGAACATCCGCATTGGAAAATATCTTGCGGAGTATGGAAAACTCAATTCACTCCATCCTCATGCATGGCCATTTCTCACGAAGCCGCTAAGTCTTGAACGGTTTCTTGGTGAAGAAGGCATAAACGATTTAGGGCTTTCAGTGAGTTTTCTTATTCCGACTGGAGATGTTCTTTTTACGCGATTCAATATAGATGTTTTGGCGGGAAACACCACCGCTGCTATTGACCCGCATTCGGGAAATCTTTCAGGGGGACCCGGCTATGCAGATACGTTAGGCGGTAAGCCTCTCTACGCTAACGCCGCTCGTTTGATGACGTTTTTTCCGGTCAGTGAAAATAGCGACATCGAAATCGGGTTGAGCGGTTTAACCGGCATTCACGATCCCTACAACAATCTTCGCTTTTATTACGGCAATTTCGATTTCAAATTTAAGTGGAAGCCAAGCTCTTATACTTCGCTTGTGTTACAAGGAGAAGCGTTGCTGAATACTCGCAACGTTGCAACAGGAACTAACCTTCGCGGAAATTTGATCACCCAATCTCTTACATCATCGGGATTTTATGTGTACGGAGATTATCAATTTCAAAAAATCTTTACTATCGGTACACGATATGATTGGAGTCAGTCGCCCTACAGCAAAGAGGACAAAGCGGAAGCAATTGCTATATTTTTCGGCTATTATCCTGTAGAAGAAACCACAGCATTTCGCTTGCAATACCAGCACACACGCACCAATGTTCCCGGTACGAATGTTTTAGCTGTCAACAGCATCGCTTTGCAGTTCATGTTTTCTATGGGACCGCACAAAGCCCATCCATTTTAATTGACGAGAAAGATTGTACGCATATGAAACGAACGACGTTTTTATTCCTTATACTCAGTAGTTGTTTTTTACAACTGAGTTTTGCAAAAGTAAAAGTTGTGACAAGCCTCTCAGATTTGGCGGATTTTACACGGGTCATTGGCGGCGATAGAGTCGAAGTGGAAAATCTCGTGCGCGGCTCGCAAAATCCGCATTACATTGAAGTCAAGCCAAGCTACATGCTTAAATTGAAGTCAGCGGATATATTTATTATGATCGGCATGCAGTTAGAACTTTGGTCACAGCAAATTATTGATGGCTCACGAAACCCAAACTTGCTCATCGTTGATTGTTCGCACAGTGTTAAAAAGCTCGAAGTGCCAACATCGAAACTTGACGCAAGCGCGGGAGACATTCATCCATTTGGCAATCCGCACTATTGGCTCGATCCGGAAAACGTCAAGATTATTCTTCAGGAAATTCTTGAGGCTTTAACTAAGATTTCTCCGGCTGATCATGAGTACTTCAAAGCCAATATGGATGCTTACATCAAAAAACTTGACGTGAAAATCGCGGAGTGGAATAAGCTCATGCAACCTGTCAAAGGTGGAAAGTTTGTCTCCTATCATACCAGTTTTAGTTATTTGGCAGATCATTTTGGACTGAGCGTGGTTGGGTACGTGGAGCCGAAGCCCGGTATTCCTCCAACGCCTTCTCATACGACAGAACTTATCCAGCAAATGCGGAAAACGGGTGTAAAGATGATAGGATTGGAGCAGTATTTCGAGGATAATACACCCACACAAATTGCCGAAGCCGCTAACGCAAAGGTCGTTCGCCTCTGCACTTCGGCTGGTGGACTGGACAAAACCGATGACTACATTAGCTTAATGGACTACAATGTACGTCAGCTCATTGCTGGGTTAAAATAAAACCTTAGAACCTTCCGAAGGTTTCCGCCACCATGCCTGCGGCAAGCAGGAAGGCGGACAAGCGTCACCTTCGGAAGGTTTAATTCGTTCATTCACAAAGCGATGATTATGGCTCATACGTTAATCGAATTCAAAAATGTTGACTTAGGATACGGGAGAAAGAAGGTGCTTTCGGATCTTTCGTTCTCTGTCAATCATGGTGATCTTATAGGAATTGTCGGGCCAAATGGCTCTGGCAAAACTACAATCGTTCGAGCAATTTTAGGTATCTTGAAGGCGCAAAACGGGGAGATTGTTTTTCATCCAACACAGGACGAGAAACTCCGCGTTGGGTATGTTCCTCAGCGCGATACGATTGATCAGATTATGCCTTTCACGGTATATGATGTCGTTATGATGGGAAGATATGGACGTATAAGTTTTTATAAACTTCCGAGCAAAGAGGATAAAGCCAAAGTCCAAGAAGCGTTAGCCCATGTTGATGTAGAGGACCTATCCCAACGCTCGTTTAAAGATTTATCGGGCGGACAGAAACAGCGAGCATTGATTGCGCGAGCGTTAGCAGCAAATCCCGATATTCTTGTTCTCGATGAGCCAACAAACGGGATGGACCTTACTTCAAGAACCGCGATGCTCGAACTGATAAAAAAACTCCACAGAGAAGATCATTTAACGGTGATCATGGTAAGCCATCTCTTAAGCGACGTGGCGAACTACGTTCAGAAAATTATTCTCGTTGAAAACGGTTATTTTGCAGTCGGTTCGGTGGAAGAAATCCTCACGGAACAAAAGCTTACTGAAATTTACGGGTTGCCGGTGCACGTCGGAGAATTCCTCAACAGCAAAGTAATCATTGCAGGAGGAAAAAGTGTCTGACATAGAAATTATTAAGACGATCGTCACAGAATTTCCGTATGCGCTTCTCGGAAGCCTCACCGCAGGATTGCTATGTGCGTATCTTGGGGTGTATGTTGTTTCAAAACGCGTAGTGTTCGTTGGAGCAACGCTTACTCAAGTCGCAGTCGCAGGAATAGCGTTCTCGCATTTACCGTTCATTCACATTGATCCGGTTTGGGGTTCGGTTATTTTTACGCTGGCAACGACCGTGTTGTTCGCGCAGTTGCTGCGAAGTCGTCTTGTTCCTCGTGATAGCGTCTTGGGGGCAAGTTATGTCATTGCCATTGCCGTTCGTATATTGATGATTCAAAAAAGCCCCGCCGCAGAAGTTTCCGAAATTGACGCAATCCTTAAAGGTGATATTTTATTTGTAACCTCGGACCAATTTTATCTTCTTTTCGGAGTATTCCTTGCTGTGATGGCGATTCATCTGCTGTTCTATAAAGCGTTCATCTTCGTTTCCTTTGACGCGGAAACTGCATCCACACAAGGTTTCAGATCGCAGTGGTGGGAGCTGTTCTTCTACCTCACGGTAGGAATTGCAGTCTCCATTGCAACCCGTATCGTAGGCGATGTTTTTGTTTTTGGATTTCTTGTCATACCCGCAGTTACGGCAATTTTAATTGCAAGGAAGGTAAAAAATATTTTTTTCTTGGCATTAGTGTTTGGGGTGCTTTCACCTATCCTTGGATTATATTTGGCTTTTAAACTGGATTTTCCTGCGGGACCCACAACAGTAGCGACAGCATTTATCATTTTGACTTTCTCCTGGGTAGTAAGTAAATTTCGTTGAGAGAAATTTAACGCCAATGAATCTTGCTGGAAAAATAGCGCTTGTAACCGGTGGAACCGGCGCCTTAGGTTCTGTTATCGCCAAAAGGTTGATGGAGGAAGGCGCGCACGTGTTTGTAACCTACCGCTCTGAGAAGGAACTCGGCAATGTTCAAGATTCTTCGGGAAAGAAAATATCAGCACTAACAGTGGATGCGACCAATGAACAACAAGTTGTTGAATTGTACTCTAACATTATCTCTAAGCATCACCGTATTGATATCGTCGTCAATACCGTAGGCGGATTTTTACCACAAAAAAATATAACGGAAGTTTCGCTTCACGAATGGAATTTGATGATGGATATTAACCTCAAATCAGCGTTCCTTTCCA
>JACQBK010000041.1 GCA_016194505.1 Ignavibacteriales bacterium
CGAGGCTCATAGATATCAAAAAGCGAGTTGGGCACGGTAATCTCATCGCTCCATGGACTCCACTTCGCATCAACGGCGGGTGTGTTGCCCGTCCTTACCTGCATCGTAATTCGTGTTCCGGTTGGAATATTTCCCTTCCAGCTTGCGCGTCCCCAGTTGACCGTTGTGCCGGCATTCCGAACGACGGAGGTAAATGTTCCCTGTTGCAGGTAGCCCGTGCCATAGACTTCGATCTCGCCAAATGTTGTTGAAAAAGGATTTGTTAACGAGGGGTCTTGCTTATTCACCTGAAAGTACACATACCGCGCGGTTTCCGGGTCGAAGAAATCATTGGTGTTGGCATAGTCATTATCTACCACTTGTTTTACTTTTTTAGCGCCTAACGTATCCAATGCGGTGTAAATAGAATAGCCGCGCACGCGGAAATTTATGCTGTTGGTCGGGAACACCCTCGTTACGATACGATTGACAACACGAACTGCCTGAAGGTCTATGCGAAAAAATGACCCTTCCTGCCCAGGCAGCAATTCAAAGAACGATGTGCTGGAAACTTTCCCGTCAATAACCAGCGAGGGATTGGATGCCGTCGGGTGCGTGGAAATTTTATTAGGGTCCGAATTGGCATAGCGGACGACAACGGATTTATTCAGCGCGAGGTTGGTATTCGTGCCCGTTTGCAGGATGATTTTGTTCGGGATTGTTTCCAAATCAACATCAGCAGTGCCGGCGGTGTCTTTAATGGAAAGCCATGTCGTATCCTGTATAACAATCTGCGAAAAAAGAAGAGACGGTACAAACAATAAAACAGTAAGGAGATATTTCATTGTCAAATGGTACGTGTTGTGATAAAGTATGATCGTTTAAAAAATAATGCTAACCACAGATGTTCACGGATTCACACGGATAAGTTTTTATAATTTTCCGTGAAAATCCCCGCCTGCCGACGGGCAGGTGTATCAATCTCCCGAAGGGATCCCTTCGGGACGTGGTGAGATATTTTGTTTTTTTAAAGAGCAAGAATATCATAATAATGCTTGCTCAACTATCTTCTTATCCTGATCGAGCAGGGGAGCAAGGCTGAACCGCGTAATCTGCGCCAAGTGCAGTTCATCAATAATCTTGACCATGTTCGAATACTTGCTCTTTCGGTCCACTTTTACCAGTGTTATAAGATTCGCATTAGCGTTGATGCGCTCTTTCAAGAAGCCGCGCAGTTCTTTCACCTCAAGAGAGCGCGGTTTTTCGGTCCCCAAGCTCCAAAAAATCCGCCCGTCTTCCAGAATGCGAAGCAGCAGCAAGCTTGCCTCCGTGATTTCGCTTTTCGTTTCGCTTGGAGGCAGGTTAATTTCCATAACCTTCGGCAAGCTGAATGTCGTCGTCAGCATAAAAAACGTCAGCAGCAAGAACGCCACATCCACCAGCGGCGTCATGTCCATTCGTACGCCGACACGCCGTTTTTTCTTTTTCTTGCCTTTTTTTCCGTGTTCGCGACCGCCGCCTAAATCAACTGCGCCCATGCATCAATCCTTTGAATCATATTCCGTTACCAGCTCAAACCGCGAGATGTTTGCTTTTTGCAATGCGTTCATAACGTCTTCAGCAGGACCATACATCGAATCCTTATCGCCTTTGATGACCGTCCGCAATTTGTTATTCACACTTCGCGCTTGTTGAGCAAGCGAAGGGAGCTCGTCTAATGTTACTTGAATAGATTGCTTCAATTTATTCTGCTCGCCGAACAACTGCGCGCGCAACTGCTGGGAATCCAATCCCAGAAAAATTTTTCCCTCCGGACTGAAGGTTATCGTCATGACATCGGATTCCGGGATAAGAAATTTGGCGTGGGAAGAAGGGAGAACCACCTGCACTTCTTCCTGCGGCTTGAACTTGGTGGTTAGCATGAAAAACGTTAACAGGAGAAAGGCTACATCCACTAACGGCGTCATATCGAGACTGATGCCTACACGCTTTTTCTTAAACTTTCCCATTAAATTGTTTTACTCTGCACTTTCATCCATGTTGAGAATCTCAACAATCTCAAACACCGCTTCATCCAAAAGGAATGTAAGGTTATCCACCTTATTGACAAACACATTGTAAGCAACGATAGACGTGATAGCGGCGAATAAACCGCCCGCCGTGTTGATAAGAGCTTCGGAAATACCCAGCGAAAGCTGGACGGCGTCGGGCGCGCCGGTTGACGCAAGGGCTTGGAATGAACGAATCATGCCGAGCGTCGTTCCGAGAAGCCCCACCATCGTTGCAATAGAAGCGATGGTTGAAATGGCGATAAGGTTTTTTTCGAGCAACGGCATTTCCAGCGCCGTCGCTTCTTCCACGACTCGCTTGACTTCCGAAATTTGTTTTTCTATGGGCATCTTTCTCTTCTGTACAACGAGGAATCGTTCCAGCCCGCTTTGCAGAACGTTGCCGCATACGCCGCCTTGTTTTTTGCATAATTCAATTGCTGTTTCAAATTCTTTTCCTTGCGTGTGGCTGACGACCTCCTTTAAAAATTTTTGGAGAGAACCCTTACCCTCCGCTTTTCGCAATGAGAACGAGCGCTCGATAATGAACGTAATAACCATAATCGAAAGCGCTAACAACAGGATGACAATGTAACCGCCGTCCCGAATGAATTGTGGCAAGAGATAAAAATAAATGAAAAAGGAAACCACCAACGCGAGCGCAAGAAGCGTTATCGTGAACACGGATTGTTTCATAATGGAAGACTCCAAAGACAAGAAGGTGTGTTAAAAAGCAGCAAGTTCTGTGCCGTTTCCGTCAATGCTAAATATAGGAACTTCGATTTGCACCAACAGAACGTGCAAAATTAGCTTTCAAAATGGTACACTAATTTGGAAAAAAAGGCAACATAAAAATGTATGGGAGACGAGGTTGTGTGAGAACACAGAGGAAAGATTTTTTTTACATCTGAGAAAAAAGAAGTAATCATCGGAAAAAACAATGTTTTCAGATGTCTAAATTTTTTGCGTCACAGGGAGAGCAGATTTGCGTTCCGGCTCCGTAACGCCCTGAAGAATGATCAACCCTATAAGGAAAAAGAGTCCGATAAACAACGCAGCGAGCCGTTCATTCGTGAAATCCGCTATGAGACCATACAGAAGAGGTCCAATGACGGCGGAAGCCTTGCCGCAAAGACCGTCGTAAAATCCAAAAAATTCCGCTTCGCGTTCTTTCGGCGTGAGCAGTGCCATCAGACTGCGGCTGGCGGATTGCGATGAGCCGATGGCGACGCCCGCGCCGAGCGCGACGATGTAAAACATGGACACCGTGCTAACAAAATACGCGCCAATCGTTATGGCAATCCAAATACAAAGAGTGATTGAAATGGTTTTCTTCGGTCCAATTTTATCGGTGATGATGCCAAATATGAACGAGCCGATTACCGCGCTGGTCTGCACCACGGCGAAGAACACAATAATGTCTTTATCGCTCATGTGTAAAATATGTTCGGCGAAGATTGCCGCAAACGCTATAATAGTAAGAATGCCGTCGTTATAAATAAAAAAGGCAATCAAAAATCGTGCGACGGAGGGATATTCGCGTTTCACGAACAACGATCGGAATGTTTTTGCCGATTGTCCTATGCCTGCTTTGATGTAACCGGTTGGTCGGTATTCAGCGTGATGCGGTTCAGGCACCCATAGAAACATGGGAAATGAGAACAACAAAAAAAATCCCGCCGCGACGACAAAGGACATCCGTACGTAATATAAATAATCGGGATGGGCGGTATCCGGCAGCATCAGGTTGACAATGATTAAGACTGCCAGCGCGCCTAAGTATCCCATTGCAAAACCATAGCCCGAAACGCGCCCGTACGAGTTTTTCGACGTAATACTTGTGATGAACGAATCATAAAAGACGATGCCGCCTTCGAAGCCGGTGTTGGCGATGATAAAGAGAAGCATGCCAAGGATGACCATGCCTTCTTGAACAAAAAACATCAGTGCGGTGCTCAGAACGCTTGCGAGCGTAAAGAGAAATAAGAAACGTTTCTTGTTTCTCGAAAAATCTGCCGCCGCGCCAAGTGGAGGAGCAATGAGAGCCGCGCAAATCATCGAAAGACTGACAGCAAGACCCCACAGCCAGCTTTGTCCGCTGGCAACATGGTTCGTGAAATAGCGGTTGTAAATAACGGTAACGATGATGACAGAAAAGGCGGTATTGCCGAAATCAAACAACGTCCATGCGAAAATTCTTCCGCGTGAAACAACGTGAACATCGTTCACGGTTGGAGAATTCGATTGTGACCCGGCAGTCGTCATTTACGGGATTTTGAAGCAGAGGGTTTCTTTTGGATGGAATTTTCGAGTAGTCCGCGGCCTGTTTTTCTCAATCGTCCGCTTTTCTTTAAATCGTCAAGAATAGAATCCACCACCCCGTTGACGAACTTATCGCTCTTTTCCGTGCTGTACCGGCGAGCGATTTCAATTGCTTCGTTGATGGAAACCTTAGGTGGAATATCGTCGAAATAGAGCAGTTCGCAAATGCAAATCCGTAAGATGATTTTATCAAGAATGGCGAGGCGGTTGAACTCCCAATTCGCAACACGGCTGGTGATGAGCGCATCCAATTCGGTGGAAGTCTCGATAACTTTCAGAATGAGCTTTTTTGCAAGCTCAAATGCGCCTTCTTCCTTTTTTAATGAAGCGACGATGTTTTCAAGAATAAAATCTATCGGCTCATGAGAAAGCTCATAGGCGTACAATGCCTGTAAAACTTTTTCGCGAACCTGTCGGCGTTTAGAGGACATACGTAATGGACACTACTAATGATGCGATCGTTGATGATGGAATACACGCGTGCCCGAATTATTGAGGCGAGCAAAAGGCAGACATGGTATATGCAAATGCAAAGCAGGAGGAGTTACACACGTACAAGAACTATGGAGAATGCGAAGGCTCATCCGATTGCCAAGGAAACAACAGAAAATATTGTGCTGATGAAAAATAAAAATATTACTAACATAGGAAAAAAAAACATTGTAGGCAAGCCTGATACCATAGAGGATACGATCAATCAAGTTCCTTATGCACTTGACAACGACCGTTTTGTGTTGTATCTTTACCATAGTTCTTTTCCACCATGATGTATAGCTTTTTCCGTTAGGGGTGTTCCATGTTCGCTGATGAAGTGAACGTGGAGCTGAGAGCAAACCCTTTGAACCTGAACTGGATCATACCAGCGAAGGAAAACGGAGAACTGGTTTTTCTATTTGAAGCCGTTTTCCTATTTGCTCCCCCTAGGAAAACGGCTTTTTTATTTTTTTAAACAGAACGCGGAACTTTACCATAACCTTCCGAAGGTGAAACTCGTCCGCCTTTGGCGGAAACCTTCGGAAGGTTCAATACTAAAAGAGGAGATCAAAATGAAACGCTTTATTGTGTCACTTGTTTTTTTACTGATAACATTCTCTTTATATGCTCAACAAACGGGCGCTATACAAGGTAAGGTGGTTGACGCTGAAACCAAAAAACCATTGGCATCTGCAAACGTTCTTTTGCTGGGAACAAAATTCGGCACGAGTACTGCGAAAGACGGCTCGTTTCGGTTGGATCAAATTCCAGAAGGGAAATACACTCTCAGCGTCAGCTATATCGGATACACCACTGTGAAAATAACGGAAGCTTCGAATAATTTTTCAGCGGAAATTTTGCTGGTGCCGACTGTCCTGCCCGGACAAACGATTGTCATCACAGCAATGAGGGCGAGGGAGCGCGAAAACCCTGTCGCGTTTGCAACTCTCACCGCCAAAGATTTAGCCGAACGCTATTCAACGCAAGATATTCCGCAGCTTCTTTCGGAGTTGCCATCCGTCACCACATACTCGGAAAGTGGTAACGGCATCGGCTACAATTATATGAACATCCGTGGATTTGACCAGCGGCGCATCTCGGTCATGGTCAACGGTATTCCGCAGAATGATCCCGAAGACCATAATGTTTATTGGCTGGATTTTCCCGACCTCGCCGCAAACCTGCAGGATGTTCAAGTGCAACGGGGAGCAGGGAGCGCGTTTTACGGTCCTCCGGCAATCGGCGGCGCGGTGAATTTAATCACAACCAATTTCTCGAAAAATGCCGGCGTGGGTTTTTATTCCGGGGTCGGAAGCTACAACACGCGCAAATATTCCGTTTCGGTCAACTCCGGACTTGTTGACCAGAAGTACCAGTTTTACGGTCGGCTCTCCCGTATTCTCAGTGACGGCTACCGCGAGCAATCGTGGACGGATTTTTCGAGCTATTTTCTTGGAGCGATCCGTTACGATGAAACGATGACAACACAGTTTAATTTTTACGGTGGTCCGGTTGCCGATCACTTGGCATACTACGGCATTTCAAAAGCCGACGCGTACTCATCTGATTCCAACAAGCACAGGCAAAATCCCATTGGGCGTCCGGAGGAGATTGAAAACTTCAGCCAGCCTCATTACGAACTACTGCACGAATGGCGATTGAACGAACATCTCACATTGAACAACGCATTATTTCTCGTAACCGGCGAAGGATTTTTCGATTACGACGGGTCGTGGGCACCATATTCCTATTACCGCATCACGCCGGGCAACGGGTTTACTGTTTCGGGGGATCCCGATACGCTGTACATTCCCAATGCGCTTATCCGAGCGTTCGTGAGCAATGTTCAGTACGGTTGGCTTCCGCGCGCAACAGTGGTACACACTGCCGGCGAGCTTACAGTAGGGGCTGAGTTGAGAATTCACCGCTCGTTGCATTGGGGGGCGCTACGATGGGGAGAACAACTGCCTGCTGGTGTTACGCCCGATTATCATTACTATGAATATCGCGGAGCCAAAGATATTGTTTCGCTCTATGCCCATGAGTTGTATCACATTCGTCCCGATCTGACCGCACAGATAGATATTCAATATGTTTATAATAACTATCGCGTGTATGATGAGAAATATCTTGGCACGGATTTTTCCGTTCCGTATCATTTCCTCAATCCGCGCGTCGGAATCAATTACAACATTAGCAGTAGCTTTAACATCTACACTCAGCTTTCACGGACTTCTCGCGAGCCGCGATTAAAAAACTTATATGATGCCGCTGAGGCAAGCACTCCGGCTTCGTGGGGACCCGTTACGCCGCAGTTTCAGGCAACGAATAACAAATACGATTTCTCAAATCCGCTGGTAAAGCCCGAGGCGTTGGCGAATATTGAAATTGGCGGCGGCTATGTCGACGAGACTTTTCGCGCGACGGTGAATCTCTATTATATGAGCTTCAACGATGAGATTATCAAAAGCGGGCGCCTTGACCGCTTTGGTCAGCCGGTAACAGGCAACGCGGAGAAAACCCTCCATCAAGGAATTGAGTTGACAGCGACAGCGAAGGTAGCGGAAGGCTTAGAAGCTCAAGCGAACGTTACGTTCAGCAAGAACCGGCTTGAGAAATACACGGTGTATCAAGGTTCTACGCCCGTTTCGTTAGATGGCAATACGATTGCGGGCTTTCCGGATTTCCTTGCAAATGCAAGAGTAACCTATCGGAATGATGGCTTTTTGCTTGCATTTTCCTTACAGCATGTTGGTGAGTTTTATACGGATAATTTCCAGAGTTCAAAAAATCCCAACCCCGCGCGCACCGTTGACGCGTACACCGTTGTTCATGGGTGGATTTCGTATAAATTGCCAATCCAGCCGCTGGGGCAGGAACTGGAAGCACGCATTCAGGTCAATAATCTCTTTAATAAGTATTATGCGGCCCACGGAGAGGGTGGCGAGTTCTTTCCCGCCGCCGATAGGAATATTTTTGCTTCCCTGAGATTGAATTTGTAAGTTTCAATTAAAAAGAATAAACGATTACCACGGATCGGCACAGAATATCACGGAAGGAAAAATAGGACGCGGGAACAGCATAAAAAGACGGAACAAACGCGGATAAAAACTTCAAATATTTAATCGGCTTTTATCTCCGCCAAAGGCGGATGCGCCTTCGGTGCAAGCACAATCTGTTTTTTTCAGCCTGCCCGACGCCGGCGGGCGTCCCATTTTTTTAAAATGACCAATAAAGCCCTCATACTTGCTAACGGCGAGCCGCCGAAGAAGCAGCTTCTTCAATCGCTCTTAAAAGATGCCCGCTTCATCGTCTGCGCAGATGGGGGAGCCAACACGGCGGCAAAATTGGGCATCCAGCCTAACGCTATTGTCGGCGATCTCGACTCCATCCACGCCGAAGCGCTTGTAAAATTTCACAAAATCCCCACGCATGAAAGTGCGGATGAAAACTCAACGGACCTCGAAAAAGCAGTTGCGTGGACAATCCAGCAACAGTACGACCACATTACGATTATCGGTGGATTCGGCAAACGTCTCGACCACACCGTCGGCAATCTCGGCGTTATGCCGAAATTTTATCCCGATGCGATTATTCGTTTTATAGATGACCTCGGCGAGGTGAGTTATGTGGGTCGGCACATCAGCTTCGAAGCAAAGCGAGGCGATATTATTTCCCTCATCCCTCTCAGTCGTTGCGAGGGAGTAACAACGCAAGGGCTTCAGTACGCGCTTGATAATGAAGCTCTCGAGCTTGGCGTTCGCGAAGGAACAAGCAACGTGGTGATGTCCAGTTCGGTGTCCATCAAAGTCAAAAAGGGACATCTCGCGTTGTATAAGTTGTTTGGGAAAGAATAACGCCCCTCCATGGTTCATTTCTCTTTAATAGATTCTCTCCTTATCGCTCTCTATTTTGCGGCGGTGGTTTTCGTTGGTTTTCGCGCCGCGCGCCGCCAGCAAAACAACACGGATGATTTTCTCCTTGCCGGCAGAACGCTTACGCTCCCCATGTTCGTTGCAACGCTCGTCTCTACATGGTATGGCGGCATCCTTGGCGTTGGAGAGTTTTCCTACAAGTATGGGATTTCAAACTGGGTCGTGTTTGGTGTTCCTTATTATTTGTTTGCCCTTGTTTTTGCGATGTTCCTTGCAAAAAAAGTGAGAGCAACAAATTATGTCACCATACCAGATAAACTTCAGGCATCTTATGACAAAAAAACTGCCGTCTTGGGAAGCATCCTCACATTTTTTCTTGTTACCCCCGCCGCGTACGTGCTGATGCTCGGCATCCTCGTTCAATTGATTTTTGGGTTATCGTTGTTTACAAGCATCTTGTTGACGACGTTTCTTACTATCTGCTATCTCTATTCAGGGGGATTCCGCTCGGATGTGTGGGCGAACGCGTTCGAATTCGTAATGATGTTTCTCGGCTTTGCGCTGATCCTTCCGTTTGCGTATGCAAAGTTCGGTGGATTAGACTTTATCAAACTCAATGTACCGGAGTTACACCTTATGTGGCACGGCGGAAACAACTGGCAATTTATCGCCGTGTGGTTTTTTATCGCGTTGTGGACGTTGGTTGACCCTGCATTCCATCAACGTTGTTACGCCGCAAAAGACGGCGCCACGGCGCAACGCGGCATTTTGATTTCCATAGCATTCTGGTTTTGCTTTGATTTTATGACGAGCACCGCCGGTTTGTACGCGCGCGCCGCATTGCCGCATCTCGATCAGCCCGCGTATTCCTATCCGCTTCTTGCGGAACAGACACTTCCTTCTGTTGCGAAAGGATTATTTTATATCGGGATGCTCGCAACGATTATGTCAACACTCAGTAGTTTGATGTTTATTTCCGCAATGACCATCGGGAAAGATATTGTCGGACGATTGACATCAGTGGAAAACCCGCACCTCATCAATCGCTGGACGAAAATTGGTCTCGTGATTTCCGCACTATTCTCGATTGCGCTGGCGTTGCTCGCCCCATCTATTGTGAGTATATGGTACATCATCGGAACGTGCATCATTCCCGGCTTGCTCATTCCATTGATAGCAAGTTATTTTGCGCGGTTGAGCATTCCCGCCAATTACGCATTTTGGGCGATGTTACTGGGATGGGTTGTTTCGATGTCAAGCCTGTTGTTCGGACAGTTACGGGGAATAAACGGCGTGCCTGCGTATTGGCTCGGCATCGAGCCTATGTATCCGGGATTAGCAGTTAGTTTGATTGTGTGGGGGATAGGGAGAATCGTTTATAGAAAAAGATTGTAAAATTTTTCACAGAGAGCACACCCGCCTGCCCTCGGGCAGGAAGAAGACACAGAGAAAAGCAAATTTTTTAAATTGTTTCTCCGTGTAACTCTGTGTCCCTCTGTGCACTCTGTGAAACGCTTTGTAAGCTATTTTTTTTGCGTCTTATTGCATTTTTACTTCGTGTCTAAGATCAACGGCAGTCCATCTTTTCCTGCGCCAATTATGACTATCTTCGCATTGGGGGACATCGCAAGTTTCTCCGTCGCTTCGATGCCTTTCCATCGCAAGAGTTGGTCGCTAATTCCCTGTATCACGATTTTCTGAAAATCAGAAATACCCTGCGCTTCAATCCGTTTCCGGTCTGCTTCGCGTTTTTCTTTTGAGAGGACAAATTCCATTCGCTGACTTTCCTGCTCCGCCTGCAATTTTGACTCGATGGACTGGGTCAAGCCCGCCGGTAAGCCGATGCGCCTGAGAGGAGTTGTCTCTAAGGTGATTCCTCGAGGGGCAACAATTTTTTCAATATCCGTTAGAATGATCTGTGCGAGCATCTCCCGTTCGGAAGTATACAGAGCTTTCGCTTCATAACCAGCGGTGACGCCACGTGCAACGGAACGAAATTGCGGCTCCAGAATAACCTCAACGTAATTTTCTCCGACCGATTTATATACTTCGGCGGCTTTTTCCGGATTCAAATGAAACAGTGCGCTGATCTCGAGCTGTACCGTCAATCCTTCTTTCGATGGAACGTCCATCACTTCCTTGATCTCTTGCGTTTTTACAGAAAACTTAACTACGCGCGCGAGAGGGTTGACCAAGTTAATGCCTGCTTTCAATGTGTTATCGGAAACGGTGCCGAAGAAATCCACAACTCCCACATTGCCTGCAGGAACAACGGTGAACATTTGAGAAGCAGCAATAAGAATAAATAATACTGCAACAATTCCCGCGGCAGCGCTGGATGTTTGAAAAATGGGATTCCGGTCAATGCTGGCCCGCTTCCGTGCGCGGTTCCACGCAAACAACGCGGCGATGGCTACTGCAAGACTGAATATGAATAACATACATTCCTCCTTATGTGTGAATGGCTTCGGGCTATACCCCTTTGATGCTGGGAAGTGATTACTGCAGTGCCCAATGCGCCTTTCGATGAGTACTACGATATATGATTTGCAATGTTACTATTGTTTGTGAAGGGCTAAAGCCCTTATCCGTTTTTGGTTTTTTACCCCGACCTAAAGGTCGGGGTTATAACCACGTCCTTTAGGGCGTGGTTAAGGAGTAATTACAATTTCAGGGGTTTCAACCCCCTTGTATGATTTTTTTAGATAGCGTTTAACTATCTTCTATTTAACGGAAGAATGATGTCATAAACATTCGATTCTAAAGGTTTTTTCTTTCCTCCGCCAATCCACTCTTTGGCAGTAGCTTCAACGCTTCGAAAATCCCCGACTCCTGCTCCGCCATGATCATCCTGACAACCAACAAGCACTGTATAACGCCATGACGGTTCCGGCATGCCGAGAATTTCGGTCGGAATTGCAAACGAAATTATTCTTTCTTTCGTATCGCCGAGCGGATGTTGCTCGTCGCCGGGGATAGGCAAATATTCTGCCAAGATTGTCCCCCTCGCATCAACAACACGAAATCCCCCGCCAACGTAAATAATATTCTCAAATGCAAATTGCTTATCGAGAAGGTAATTCGAATTCATCCCAACATTCGTTTGACCTGAGCCGGGCTTCCCGTCTTTATCAATTGCGATTGCGGCGTATGTGAGCTGGAAGCCGTACTCGGGATGCCAGGCGGGATTGGAAAGATTTTGAAATTGCATCTTGAAGTACACATGCTTCTCATCGGCGGAGACGGTAAAGTGCGTAATATCAAGGCTTCCAGGTTTGAGATTGGTCGTCAATGGATAGGTAAAGTTTCCGGAGCCTTTATCATCCCCAACAGGATCAGAAACATCATACACGATATGGGATATGGGATTTGAGGGCTTAATTTCTGCGTTTCTCAACAGTCGGTGTGAAGGACCTTTGAGGGCTTTCAGACTTGGGTTGACAACAGGTGTGGCAAGCCGTACGCCTTTCAGTTTTGGATTTTCGGACTCAGTGTCCTTAATAGTCAAAGGGAGAGGCGAGCTTTTACCGTCAATTTCTTGCACGACCTCATTGCGACCAATGGAAATCAGCATATTCTTTTGTGGCGGCAAGAGAATGCTAAACAGTTGACTGCTGCCATCCTGGAATTTCCAATACACATCAGCCTTTATGTTGTATGGTCTCCTTGAATTCAGAATAATTTTTCCGTTGTCTTTTCCGACAAAATATTCAGCATCAATGATGTTCGAACCGGCTGCGATAATAAACTTTGCCTGTGTGATAGCGGAAGGAAGCTTCGGAGCGAGCGTTATGGTGCGTTTTGATGCGTCAACAAAAACGCCGAGATAATCTTGATACCAGACACGGATGAACTCCGCCAAGCTCCATGCCTGACTAAATGCGCCCGAAAGTCGAGGCTCCTTTTCTCCCGGACGCGGCGCAGCATCTAATAGTTCCGATAACGTGCCGACCGCCCCGCGGTCGAGTATTTGATGAGTCATATTATCAGTGACTTGAAACGCGAGCTCGCTTAGACCAAAGTTCACGGCGGCATCAATCCACGCTCCCGCAAGCCACGTCCACACGATGCCGTTATGATATGCCGCATCCTGTACGTAGTACGGCGAGTAGTGATGATAAGGATGGAAATTCTCATCCTCTTGTGAAAGCGAAGCAACGCCATACGGGTACACAAGTTTTTCTGTGATGGATTTCAAAATGTCAAAAAGACTGTCTGCCATAGGGAGCGCAACAATCTGGCTCGGTCTGAGTTGGTGGTCTTGCGTGCCGTCGCTGTTCAAGTGATCGGCAATCAGTCCAGTGGTTGAATCGGCGAAATATTTTTTGAAGTTTGCCAGCACCGCAGTCTTGATTTTTCCCCAAAGTTTTTTACTCGATGTATCGCCGACAAGCTCCGCCATCTCTTCGCCCGCTCTAAGCTGCTGGAACCATAATGCCTGAATATCGTTTGCGCGGTTGCCTCGTGGACTCCATGGTCCCTCGGGTCCAACAGCATCCATCCAGGTCTCAGCATCGCCATGTGTAAGAAACCCGCGGTCGTCAACGTGATAGGAGAGCGATCCTTCGATGGAGCGTTTCACCACCGGATACAGTTCTTTGACGAACGTTGTATCGCCGGAATATTTCAAATATTCATTGAGCGCCATGATGAACCGCGGCGTTCCATCAACAGTATTGTATTGCATGGTACTGGTGGTAACGATGTTGGGAATCCGTCCGTAGTTTGGGCTTTTGGGATTTGTTTCCTGCCACTCGGCAAACGAGCGAAGGATTTCTTTCGCGTCGGGAAAATTTCCCGTTACGAGCGTTGCACCCGGAAGCGAAATGAACGAATCCCTTCCCCAATAGTTAGCGAACCAGGGAAGTCCCGCAAAAATACCTTTCTTCATCTGGTTCATAATAAGGGCGTCCATCGAAACTATTGCCCAGCGGAGCGCTTTGTCAAACCGTTCATCGTTTGTTCGCACGTAGGAATTATTCAGCACCCGCTCGATGCGCTCCTTGCGTTGAACAATGAGAGATGAATAATTTTTTGATACATCGCGAGCCTGAGTGATGGTTTGCTCTTCAGTATCTCCGGCAACAAGAATTATTGTTAGAGTGGGATCCGAGATAAGAGACTGAATACCCGCCGGCGAAAAATTCGCTCCGACTGTATCGGATTGGAGTATTGACTGAGAAGCGCTGGCGTTGGCAAACGTAATGCCAATCCAAACGGGATAGTCCTCATCTTTTGTGCGCTGGAGATGCCGTTTCTGAGCGATGAGTAATACCTGTTGCTCGGACTTTACGATATAATCATCAAGCAGGTGTGAGTTGCTAAAGAAAGGACGGAGCGTTACGGTGTTCCCCTTGACCTTTGCCAATTCAACTACGATTGCATTCATTGAATCCAACTGGGTTACGGTTTCCTGCACACCCATGGGATACGCTCGTTGAATTTGGTGCGGAAACACCATCGCAAGATGCACATCCGCTTTGCGTAATGGTTTATTATCAATCGTAACCTGATAATCCTCTAACACTTCCTTTGCCATGATATGCCAGCCTTGCCATGAAGTGCGGTGGCTGGCGTTCGTTTCGGTATAGAAAAATCCGGCTTGTTTATTGGTGAAAGCGACCTCACGCGATTCACCGAAGACTTGAATCATCAACTCTTCAGAGGTTATTGGCTTATGTTCAACGGTTGAGCGATTACAAGCAGTGAGCAGTAATAGTATGAAGGGAACAAGTTTTTTCATAATTGGGATATCTTGAATGATGATGCAACGTACGGCTTTTTGACGTCTCTATCAAACAAATAGGCAACAAAATAGGATGCCCGCCTGCTTGCCCGTCGCAGGCGGGCGGCAAGCAGGCTGAAAAAGGAGATTAGGTGGACAAAAACGGATTTTTTTAGAATTTCTTACCGGCGTAAATCAGGTTTTTTTCGCAGTTTCCGCGTTCTATTATTTTTTCTTATCTTATAGAAAAAGGAAAACTGATGATCCAACTCGCAACGGAAGCCGCGCTCGAAGCCGGACGTTTTTTGAAAATGAGCGTCGGCAAAATAAAACACATTGAGCGCAAGCAAGGTCAGGAGTTAAATCTCGTCACGGAGATTGACAAGAAATCCGAAGAGATGATCATCCGAAAAATCAAGCAGCGTTATCCGCACCATGATTTTTTGGCGGAAGAATCCGGAAGCCACGAAAAACAATCCGACTACAAATGGGTCATAGACCCGTTGGACGGCACGACGAATTTCACGCACGGCTTCCCGATTTTCTGCGTCTCGATAGCCCTTGAGGTGAAGGGGGAAGTGGTGCTCGGCGTCGTATACGATCCTAATGCCGATGAGCTTTATTCTGCGGAGAAAGGAAAAGGGGCGACACTCAACGGCAAACCGATTCGCGTCTCAACGGTTTCAAAGCTGATTGAGAGCATACTCGTCACGGGATTTCCGTACACAATCAAGGACAATCCCGATGAGATTATGCGGCATTTCAAGAATTTTCTCGTGGAGGCGCAAGCGATCCGCAGGCTTGGCTCTGCCGCGCTCGATCTTTGCTATGTCGCCGCCGGGCGGCTCGATGGATTTTGGGAAGCATCATTACATCCATGGGATATGGCGGCAGGCGTGTTGATTGTAGAAGAGGCGGGAGGGAAGTTTACGGATTTTCGCGGCTTCCCTTCATCCATCTATAAGAAACAACTTCTCGCCACGAATGGATTGATTCACGAGCACATGATAGGGGTGTTGGGGAAAAGCAAGTGAGAAGTGAAACGCGAGAAGTAAAACGTAAAAACCGAGAAGAAAGAAGAAATCCCTCACTTGTTACTCAACTACTCAGGCACTCAACTACTCCACTACTTGCATCAAATCTTCTGCACCAAATCCAGTCCAATCACCGCAACGATCAGCGCCATTAAGAGGAGGAAAATAAACACCACGGCGAGAAATCCCCGCTGGCGTTTTGTTTCAACGGCATCTACTTCCAGTTTGGGGTGAGTCCGAACGGTAATATCGCCGGTTACGTTGACCTGGCAGGCAAGGCGCAGGTTGGGAGCAACCTTTCGTTTTGTAAAGAATCTTCCGCTAACAATTTTTTCTTCTTCCTCGGAACGGGCATTTGTGCCTTTGCCTTCTATTTCCACGATATCACAGCCGCACGGAAACTGAATCGGTCCGATATCAAGATTGAGGTGAAACACCCTGAAGAATGGTTTATACAACGCAACGCCGCTTTTGAGGGCGGCTTTTCGAAGATTGGTTCCGGGAAGAACGTTAAGGGTTTTACGGGGGTTTTCAAATACAACAGCTGGCATTGAGTAGAAAGCTCCTTTGTGCTTGTAAGCAGTCAGTACGTAAGAATGAGATTCGGGTAAACCGCAGGGGGTGCAACACCGCTTGCTTTTTAAAAATAAGAAGTTTTCGTTATGAACGCAAGGCGAGGGAGAGAATTAAAATTCGATGGAAATACCGTTCTTCTCTTTTTGATAAAAAATCATCTTTACTTTGATAGAATTTCTTTTATTTTTTCAGAGGAGAGTTTTATTTTCAATTTACCCCAACGGGTTGGTGTTCGGTGCTTGCGATGTGCAGAAATTTCTGCTTGAGCCTGAAGTCCATTGATTGATCCACTGCAACTAGCCCCAACTTGAGAAGATGTGCGTTGAGAAATGTTTTGTTTTTGAGATAAACGTAAGCAAGCAACCTATTTTTATCATCATATTTAACGGAATCAAATTTTAAGAAGATTTTTTGATTTTTTGTTTTTTCAAATAAAAATTTAGTAGCTTGCTTTTCTTTTACGATATTGGATGCAATACCAAGTAAGCGGACCTGCAAGCCGTTGTTGAGTTCGATGAGTTCTGGGGAAATTACTCGTTTAACAGTGTGATATTCTTCTCTCTGTGTTTGTTTGCCGTCAATCTTTGAACCAAAGTTCAATTTTTTTGGGTCAATTTTTTTGTCGAATTTGACCTTATCCTTAAAAATATATGGTAAATTTTCAATTTCTTTGGAGAAGTCGGTTAAAATTTGATTCTTGATAAGAAAGTCAAAACTTGAGTCGTCCATTGTAAGCTGTGACGCATCTACGGCAAGTTTTTTTTGTATGGTCGTGAGAAAAGAGGCGTTGATTTCATACCCGATGGAATTTCTCACTAAGTTTTTTGCCGCGAGAGATGTTGTGCCGCTTCCAAGAAACGGATCGAGGACTGTATCACCCACGAATGTAAACATTCGAATAAGTCTCTTTGGTAACTCTTCAGGGAACATTGCAAGGTGTTTGTCCTGTTTTTCACCGCTAAAATTCCAATGACCCGTAAAATACTGATTCCATTCTGATGTAGTTAATTTAGAGAGCGCCTTTGCTTCCTTTGTTGGTTTTGGCGAGTCCCCGAGCTTTTTGAAAATCAAGATAAATTCATAGTCTATTTTAATAATGCCATTCCGAGGAAAGGGGAAAGATCCCATAATTGTTGCGCCGCCGGTTGTATTGGTTGTCGTAACCTTTTGCCAAATAATTGCTCCCATATAATCAAATCCTATTGTTTCACAGAACTTAATAATCTCAGTTCTAATGGGAATAACCTTGTATCTTCCATAGTAAACCGACCGCGCAAATTGATCACCAATATTAACACAAAGGCGACATCCGGGTTGAAGAACCCGATAACATTCTTTCCAAACTAAATTTAAATTGTTGATATACTCTTCGTAAGAGTGATCGAAGCCGATTTGATGAGCGTGCCCATAATCTTTCAATTGCCAGTACGGCGGGGAGGTTACAACTAAATGAACACTTTCGTCCTTCGTTTCGTCCATTTTTCTGGAATCGCCCATCACTATTTTGTGGAAAGTTTTCATTCTTATTCCTCGAGGGGGTTTATATTATTACTAACTCTATGATAACAAGTTTTAAAGTTTTTTGCAATCTGTTTTCTGTTTCATTTTTCAATCTTCGCGAATCAGATACAAGCGATTGTCTTCGACTTGATACAACAACGGTGCGATGAGAATTTTGGGATACCGGAGGCGCAGTCGCTGGACTTCGCTGAGAATAAAATCTGTTGCGTTGCCGATCTCGAACATCGGAGCGAATTGCATGAAATGCTCTTCGGCTTTTTCCCGTTCCCAGCCTGCGTGGCTCATCAGCCCTTTGATAAATTCTTCTTTTCGTGCGGCGAGATTCACCATACCGCACTGCGTATGTCCAATGAGAGCAAGAGCATGAACACCGCCGACTGCAATTGCGTAGGAGACCTTAAATTCGCTGTACCTCAAATTAGCGCCGCCAGATCGAATGATGAAGGCAAAATTATCCGGCATGTTCAAATGCTTGCGGTTATCCATACACATGCCGATAAGCAATTGTGCGTTTGAATACGGCACAAAAGCTCGACCCAAATTATGGTATTCAAGTAAATCGCCAATAGGTGTTCCACGGTACACAGGGAGGATGTCATCTTTCGATGTAATAGACAGCAATCTATCCATTTACTTTTTCCATTCCCGTACCCCGCTCTTATCAATGTAACTCACTATCATAGGTTTCTTCTTCAGCGGCACAGATTGGATGCGGAATGCTTTTGCAATTCTCTCTTTTGCGGCATGAAGGGCTGTTTCTTTATCCGTATAGAAAATGGCTACGGTGTCGTTCGTTTCCACTGCATCGCCCACTTTTTTCTTCAGCACAATGCCGGCTTTGGGATCAATAACGTCGTCAATGCGGGCACGGCCTGCACCGAGTTCGATGCCGGTGAGACCAAGCTCGAGTGAATCTATTTCAGCGATATAACCATCTTCGGAAGCTTTTATTTCGATGGAGTGTTTTGAGAGCGGATAGCGTTCAAGATTTTCGAGCGCAGAAACGTCACCTCCTTGTGTACGAACAAGATCAAGGAATTTTCTATATGCCGATCCATCCTTAATAGATTGCTTCGCAAGGGCGATGCCTTCATCAATAGTCTTTGCTCGTTTTCCGAGCATCAGCATCGCTCCTGCCAGCACAGAGGTTACTTCCATCAAATCGCTTGAGTGATCGGAGTTTCCCCGCAAGCCGCACAGGCACTCTACAGACTCCACAACCTCCAGCCAGTTACCGATGGCAATGCCCAATGGTTGACTCATATCAGTGATGAATGCAACCGTCTCTTTTCCAAACCCATTGCCCACGCGGATCAAGGTTTGGGCAAGCTCTAATGAGCTCTCGTAGGTTTGCATAAATGCGCCGCGCCCGGTTTTAACATCCAGCACAAGAGCATCTATGCCTTCGGCAAGTTTCTTGCTCATGATACTGCCTGCAATCAAAGGAATGCATTCAACCGTCGCCGTGACATCCCTCAGCGCATACATTTTTTTATCCGCCGGGGCAATCTCCGCTGTTTGCCCAATCATAACCAATCCGATTGCTTTGATGACTTTTTTATATTCGGTGATGGAGAGATTGGTGCGGAAGCCCGGAATAGATTCCAGCTTATCCAATGTGCCGCCCGTATGCCCGAGACCTCTGCCGGAAATCATTGGAACGGGCACACCGCACGCCGCCACGATGGGGGCAAGAATAAGCGAGACCTTATCGCCCACACCACCCGTGGAATGTTTGTCAACCTTCATGCCCGGAATTTCGGAAAGATCGATCACCTCGCCGGAGTGAAGCATCAGTCGTGTGAATGTTAGCGTTTCCTCTTCGCTCATCCCCCGAAAATAACATGCCATCAGGAACGAAGACATCTGGTAATCCGGTATAACCCCCTGTACATAGCCGCTTATCATCCAGCGAAATTCTTCTTCGCTCAGCGAGAAGTTTTCGCGTTTTTTTCGTATTAGCTCGACAGTATTCATGGTTATAAAGGAATTGGACGCTGAAAAGACCGATTAGGCAGATAAAAGCCGATCAAAATATTTAGAATTTTTTTTATCCGTGTTGTTTCTCCGCCAGAGGTGGATGCGCCTTTGGCGCAAGTTTTTTCTGTTGTTTCAGTGTCCCATTTGACAGAGAAATAGGACGCTGAAAAGACCGATGAGGCTGATAAAATCCGATTAAGATATTATTTATTAGAGTTTGAAAATACTCTGCGTTTGAATTCTGGTTTTTTGCCAAAGTTTAAAAGCAGCCCCACCTCATTTTGTGTTGCTTTGAGATAATTTAGGAGTTGAGCTTCATGTTCCTTAGCGATTGTTTCAGAAGTTTTAAGTTCTACGATAACTTTATCATCAACGAGCAAATCAGCAAAGTACTCGCCTATGAGTTTTTCCTCAAAGTAGACTTTAATAGGATGTTGTTGTTTTACAGAATGTTTCGTTTGCTCTAGAGCAATAACCATCGCATTCTCATAGACCTTTTCTAAAAAGCCATAGCCAAGCGAATTATAAACACGGAAGAAGGTTCTTATTATATCGTCTGTAATATCAGAATGAAGAAGCTCTATCTTTTTCATACAGTTTTTTTCCGCGTTGTTTCGGCTTTTTCTGCTATTTCAGCGTCCTATTTGAGCCATAGTATTAAACCTCAACTTTAACGGTAAACTCCTTGCCGCACGTATTGCATTTGCATTCTATTGTAACCCAATTATTGCGCTCGTAATAGCTTAACTCGGCTAATTCGCCGCCGCAGGCTTGTACCAAGCACCGCTTCAAGTCCAGCCGATACATTCGGTTTTTGGGATAATCGTCAAGTTGTTCGTTTGTCATATGAAATATAAATAGGACGCGGAAGAACCGGATTAGGCTGATAACAGCCGATTAAAATCTTTAGAAATTTTTTATCCGCGTTATTTCTCCGCCAGAGGCGGATGCGCCTTTGGCGCAAGTTTTTTTTGCGGTTTCAGCCTGCCTGCCGCCCGCCTGCGACGGGCAAGCAGGCGGGCGTCCTATTACTTTAATACTCGCTCAGCCAAAAGAATCCCGCAAATGGTTTTGCTATCCACAATCTCTCCCTGCTCGATCATAGTAAGAGCCTGCTGAAAAGGTATTTTCTCTACCGTCAAATCCAATTCACCTTCCTCAAGCCGTTGCCCGTGTAAGGATTGACGCAGTTCTGTTGCGAGGAAAATATGCAATTGCTCGTTACAAAATCCGGGAGTGGTATAGATAGAAATAAGTTTCCTCAACGAGCCTGCACTATATCCCGTTTCTTCCTCCAGTTCGCGCGCGGCGCACAGTTTGGGGTCTTCTCTGATATTGAGTTTACCTGCGGGGAGCTCATAAAGATACTGCTTCATTGGATAGCGAAATTGCCGTACAAGCACAATTGTTTCATTATCCAATAATGGAACTGCAACTGCCCCTCCCGGATGTTCCGCTACTTCTCGAATGCCTTTGTTGCCAGATGGATACTCTACCTCATCAATAATAAGGTTGAAAACCTTACCGGCGTAGCGTCGCTCGCTTTTGAGAACTTTAAGATTAGGCATGTGGCGGGTTTATAACGCGCACAACGCGCTGAGGGAAGGGCATCTCAATCCCTTCCTTCTGGAAGGCATTATACAGTTGTTCGCGCAGAGTTGTTTCGATTTTGCCCCGTTTCCTAAAATCGTCAGTGCGCGCGATGAGCTGTAAGTTAAGCGAAGAATCGCCGAACGAGAGAAAAAGCACCTCCGGCGGGGGATTTTTTAAGACATCCGGATGGGCGCTCGCGAGATTTAAGACAAGCGTTCGCACGTTACCGACATCAGTTCCGTACGCAACACTGATATCAACTATTGCGCGAATTTCGGATGTCGGATATGAAAAATTGACAATTCTTGCTTTTATTAACTCGGCATTGGGACTGACGATCATATTGTTATCAAAATCCAAAACACTGGTGCTGCGGATGCCGATTTCATGCACGTCACCGATCTCACCCGTCGGAAGTTTAATGCGATCACCGACACGGAACGGTCTGTCCATCATGATCACAAATCCACCGATCATATTTGCAAGCGTATCTTGAGCGGCGAGAGCAATGGCAAGCGAACCAACTCCCAACGATACCACCAAACTGCTTACATCCTGCCCGAAATGATGAAGTGTAATGATGATGGCAATCAACCCGATAACAATGTTGACTAATCGGTTGAGGAGTGGAAGAAGGGCATCATTAAACTTTGATGAAGTACGCTTTGCGTGAGTCTCCATCGCGTATTTGACGGACGTATCAGCAATGCGGATTAAAACGAACGTTAGGACCGTAACAAAGGAAACAAAAATTATTCCTTTTGCATAGCCGAGAAGCTGCCGGGCGGTGATATCCGCTTCTGCTGTTGCTTTGGTTAATTCTTCCGAGGCGAGGTACGCGCCAACGACAATTGCAATCCATTTAATTTTATCCAGAATGATCTCAAGGATAAGATCATCCAGCTCACTTTCCGTTTTGGCGATCAGCTTTCGCCCGACGGTGCTCAGAAAACGTTTTACAATCCACCCGACGATGAGCGTTCCCAGAAAAATCAACCCCGTCATGACGGCGTGGAACAATATGGTATTGCCGAAATATTCTCTAAGGTTTTGCATATTCTAAATTGTCACTAGAGACATTGTAAATATATAATATTGTCTTTGATCCTGTAGCCATCCGATAAATCAAATGGCGTAAGCCCCCCAATACAAAATAACTTTTTTGAAACAGCACAAGTTCGAATCGTTAAAAATGGTAACTGCCAATGTATCGTGAGAGGTCCATAATTAACCAATCACTACTCACCAATGAACCGGTTTAATAATTTCCTCTGCTTCCCGGTTTTATTGCAGGAGAACCATCTTTGCAGAGCGGGCATTCTTCCGGTTTGTATGTTACTACCTCCAATTGCAAGACAGAGAAATGTTTTGCCTCGAACTGAATCTTGCCGTTACTTCGATCTACTATATAGCCGACACCCGCGAGCTTCGCGTTTGCCTGTTTGACCAATTCCACAACCTCGAACACCGAGCCTCCGGTCGTAACGACATCCTCGACAATGAGCGTTCGTTCGCCGGGTTTCAGCTCAAAACCGCGCCGTAATTCCATTTTGCCGTCTTTGCGCTCGGAAAAAAGAGTCCGCGCTCTCATCATTCTTCCGACCTCGGTGCCTACGACAATTCCTCCGATGGCGGGAGAGATCACCACTTCAACGTCGGCATATTCAAAATGCTTCGCAATTTCACCCGCGAAGAGATGCAGATATTTTGGGTATTGCAGCACGCGGGCGCATTGGAAATACTGCGGACTGTGCAATCCCGAAGTGAGCTGATAATGCCCCTCCAGAAGGGCTTTGGTTTCACGGAATATGTCCAACACTTGGTCTTTGGGGAGTTTCACGCTGTATGAACCGTTTTGAATGACGTGTAAATTTTATAATTTTTATAAGATACCAAGAACTCTTCTGAGTCGCAATGCTTACCTCGAGACACTGTGCCTGTGGCAGGTAGACTGGAAAGCGTGCAACGTTCAGTCGTCAACCCTTATAAAGCATCTATGGCTTTGGCAAGATTAAAATCGTTGTCCGTTAATCCGCCCGCGCTATGCGTAGAGAGAACGAGTGTAACCTTGTTCCATCGGATATCAATATCCGGGTGGTGATTTACTTTCTCTGCCAGCAAC
>JACQBK010000044.1 GCA_016194505.1 Ignavibacteriales bacterium
CACCGCTCCGCCCGCGCAAGGACCGAGGATGGCGGAAATTTGCGGCACAACCCCTGATGAGAGGGTATTTCGTAAAAAAATATCCGCATACCCACCTAAGCTTACTACGCCTTCCTGAATGCGCGCACCACCCGAATCATTCAGCCCAATGACGGGAACACCAAGCTTGAGCGCCAAATCCATAATTTTGCAAATCTTTTCAGCGTGAGCCTCGGAAAGCGAGCCGCCAAACACCGTAAAATCCTGACTGAACACTACAACGTCGCGGCCATTGATTGTCCCGTGACCGGTTACTACTCCATCACCCAAATATTTTTGCTTGTCCAATCCAAAATCGCTTGAGCGGTGCTGGACAAACATCCCTACTTCTTCAAAACTTCCTTCATCAAGCAAAAGATCAATTCTTTCACGGGCGGTGAGTTTGCCTTTTTTGTGCTGGTCTTCAATTCTTTTTTCGCCGCCACCGAGAAGAGCCTCCTCGCGAAGTTTTTTAAGTTTTTGAATTTTGTCTGTGCTCATAAATAGGTCTTTCGTTATCAAATGGTCGCAAGATGATGATCCAATATAGGAAACAGGTCGAGTTTAAGCAAGGAATGGTTCTGCCTAGAAGAAGCAATAGTCCAACATTCCCCACAATAAATAGGAATATTGGACTATTTTGAAAACTCAAAGTGTATGCTGTATTAAGCTTCTTGTTCCGCGGTTTTTAGCTCGCGCTTAAATCGTTCTTCAAAAACGACGTATAATATCGGAACAAAGAAAAGGGTTAAAATAGTTGAAAATGTTAAACCACCAATAACCGCTATTGCCAACGGCGCTTGAGTGGATTCGCCACCCAATCCGATTGCCATAGGAATAAGACCGAGAACCGTAGAAAGAGAAGTCATTAAGATCGGCTTGAGTCTCGTTCGGCCTGCTTTTACAACCGCTTCGTGAAGTTCTGTCCCCCGCATTCGTAAGTGGTTCGTATAGTCAACCAGCAAAATGCCGTTGCTCACCACAATGCCAACCATAACAATGATGCCTTGGAATGACGTAACGGATAACGTTGTCTCCGTTAAAAATAATGTCCAAAATACGCCGACTATACCTAATGGGACCGTGAACATGATTATAAACGGATCGATGAGTGATTGGAACTGGGACGCCATGACAACATACACCAGCAAAATCGCAAGACCAAATGCAAGGAGTAAGTCCCTGAACGTCTTTTGCTGCTGCTCTACATTGCCACCGATTTTTACCTCGAACCCGGGAGGGATATTTATCGTGGATGTAATCCGGTCGCGAATTTCATCCGCAACACTTCCCAAATCTCTGCCGCTTACATTCGCGGTTACGTCAACGATGCGCTGTTGATACTTACGGTCAATCTGGACGGGCGAATTCGTCTTCACGATTGTGGCGATATTGCCGAGTAAAATTTGTTGTCCGCCTGCCGTTGTGAGAACAAGGTTTTTTAAGTCTTCAATGTTGGAACGATAATCTTCGCTGAGTCTCACAAGAATGTTATATTGATTTCCGGTTTGGGGATCGGTAAATTGAGACGCTACGGATCCTGAAATGCATGTATTGATCGTACCCGAAACCTGTGCTATATTCACGCCTAACACTCCTGCTTTGTCCCGATCAATCTTAACGCGCAGTTCGGGCAAGTTATCATCCCGGCTCACCTGCACATCAACAGCGCCCTCAGTTGAGCGGACAATTGCAGCGATCCGGTTTGCTAAGTCGGAGCTGGTCTTAATATCGTATCCACGAATCTCGACATCTATAGGAGCGGAAGAACCGAAATTCAATAAGAAGCGCAAGAACCCACCCGGACTTACAAACAGCGTTGCGCCCGGCAGCTGAGAAATTTTGGGACGAATGCCTTTTATTATTTCGAAGACACTACGCTTGCGTTCATCAGGCGGAACAAGTGCCACCTGAAGATTAGCCGCATGGCTGCCCGGATTTCTGCCGAACGATGTGCCACTGCGTGAACTGGGAACACCGACATCCGTGATGAGCGCTTGCATCTCAGGAACGTCCGTTTTCAAGATTTGCTCAACCCGCCTGACGACTTTATCTGTCTCCTCGGAACGTGTTCCCACGGGCAATTTCACATTAATATTAAACTGACTTTCGTCTTGATCAGGGAAAAATTCTGTCCCAATGAATTTAATGAGTCCGAGTGAGATAACGGAAATGCCTAAAATCCCGATGATAATTATTCGCCGATGGCGCATTGCCCACTTCAATTGTTCAGCGTACCAATTATCCATTTTCTCAAGCATATCGTGCGCGCGCACGCGAATGCGATCAGGAAGCTTATCGGAGTTGCGGTCAAACAATTTTTCTGGGGGTAGGTACTTCAAGCACATTAACGGCGTTACCGTCCGGGAAACAAAAAACGAACCGAACAACGCTACGGTAATCGTAATCGTCAAGGGAATGAACAACATTTTTGCAATGCCACTGAGAAAAACAATTGGAAGAAACACGATGACAGTTGTCAGTGTTGAAACAAAAATCGGCGCTGCGACTTCCTTCGCCGCTTCGAGCGTCGCTTGCATCCTCGTCTGTCCGGGTTTTCGCTCATTGTAATGACGGGAGATAGCCTCTAACTCTACAATGGAATCATCTACAAGGCGCCCCACCGCAAGTGCTAATCCCCCAAACGTCATAATATTGAGACTAATACTGCCGAAGCGGAATAAAATAAACGTAATCAAAATAGAAAGCGGTATTGCGACCAAAATAATAAGCGTTCCGCGAACATTGCGAAGGAAGAGCAATATAATGATCATCGCGAGAAGAGCACCAAGCATCGCCTCACGCTGCAAGCCTGAAATCGTTTGGCGAATATACAATGATTGATCAAACGAAAGGGAGAGTTGAACCGATTGCGGCACGCTTGCCAGAGTAGGCAGTGCCTTCAGCACATTATCAACAACCTCCACTGTATTTGCAGTAGCAAGTTTCTGAACGCGGAGAGTTAAGCCGGGCTTGCCGTTGACGCGAATAATTTCGGTCTCTTCCTGATAGGTGTCTTCTACAGTCGCTACGTCGCCAATCCGTATAGGAACGCCGTTGACGTTCTGAATGACAATATTCCCCATTGGTTTCACGACGTTGAAGCGACTCTCCGTGCGTAGAGAATAGTCAAACTGTCCCGTGCGAAGATCACCTGAGGGAATAATCAAATTTGAGCTTGCAATGGCGGTCAAAATGCTCGGAACGGGCAATCGGAGAGCTTGCAGCCTGTTGCGATCAATCGTAACGTGGATTTCGCGAATCCTTCCTCCGCTTACCTGGGCTGACGCCACACCGGGAATATGTTCTATTTGAGGCTCTATGATGTTGTACGCAACATCATAGAGATCGCGAGGATCAATATCACCGGAGACAGCAATGTTACAGACAGGCAAATTCGTAATATCAAAGCGAAGGACGGAGGGCTGAGAAACACCAATGGGCAAGGAGTTGATTACCCTATTTACTCTCTGCACCACGTCTATCAAACCAACGTCAACGTTGGCATTCCAATTAAAATTAACGCGAACTTGTGATACTCCCTCACGCGTCGTTGACCGGACATAATCCACATCATTGACGGAGCTGACGGTGCGTTCGATGATCGCCGTAACGGATTGCTCCATATCAAGCGGACCGGCTCCCGGGTAGAGAGTGACCGTTGTTACAACGGGTATAGAGATGTTGGGGAGAAGATCAACAGGAAGCTGTTGAAACGAAACAAAACCAAGGACTACTATTGTTAACGAAAATAAGAACGTAGAAATTGGATAGCGGAGAGCGAGTCGCGTAAGCCACATAGAGAAATGCCTTTAGGGTTGAACGGATACGGATCCACCTTCCTTCACAAACTGCTGACCCGTTGTAATGATGTCTTCAGAACCGGTTATTCCCGAGAGAATTTCCGTTCGGGAGTCTTGTTCTATGCCTATTTGAACTCGCACGCGCTTAGCGATGTTATTTTCAACCACGTAAACATAATCGCCAGCCTCATCATGGAGAACTGCCATTGTCGGCAGTGTGAGGGAATTTGGTTTCTCATCAATAATAAGCGATACGCTGGCAAACATACCGGGTTTGATGCTGTAATCGTTGTTCATAATCCTCACTTCGATAGCCATGGTGCGCGTCGAAAGATCAATGGCCTGACTGGCGTTGGCGACAAACCCTCCATATTCTTTTCCAGGGAGAGCATCAAACGTAATAATCGCTCGTTTTATCTTTGCAACAAGTGGAATATTTTTTTCCAAAACGTTGACGATGATCTTGACGCTATCAATGTCCATCAGCGTGAAGAGCACCGAATTATTCAGGTTGACCAACGAGCCGACATCCAAAAACCGCCTCGTAATATATCCTGGAAATGGAGCGGTAATGCGCGCATAGCTTAACTTGGTCGCTGCTGCCTCATAATTCGCCCTCGAAACCTTCATCGTTGCCTCGGCGTTATCCGCATCTTGCTTTGAAACAAGGCTTTGGCTGAAGAGCTGCATTGTGCGCTGGTAAATCATTCGAGCATTAGAAAAAGTCGCTGAGGTTTGCTGCACCTGTTGAAAAAGTTCCGTCGAATCTATCACAGCGAGGAGTTGGTTTTGCCGCACCTTCGCACCCATATCAGCATATAACCGTTCAAGGTTCCCGCTCACCTTTGAGAAAATGCCTGCCTGGCGAATCGCCAAGACATCTCCATTAAATGTTAATTTGTAGGTAATAACTTCCCGTTTCGGCTTTTCCATACGGACAAGCTGGGCATTTTGCCGGCGATTATCCGAAGCAGTTTTACCGACAATCAAGCGATAGGACGCTAAACCTCCAACTCCTAAAATTACAATGCCAAACACAATATATTTTAGAATTTTTTTCATAAAATTTTCATAATGAAAAACAACACGTTATTCATACCGTAACGCATCAATAACATTGGATATGGCAGCTTTCCATGCGGGATAAATACCGAAGAAAATACCGACCATTGATGCAAACGCAAAACTCAGCACGATAGAATTGATTGAAATAATCGGGGACAAATTACCATACGTCGCAATAAGATAAGAAGCCAATATCCCCACAGCAATTCCGATACAACCGCCGACAACGCTCATAACAACCGACTCAATAAGGAATTGCCACATAATATCACGCTTGCGCGCGCCAATGGCTTTACGGATGCCGATTTCTTTTGTACGTTCCGTTACAGAAACAATCATAATATTCATAATGCCAATGCCGCCAACCAACAGCGACACAGCGGCAATGCCCGCAAGCAAGAACGTGAAGGTCTGCTGTGTTTCTTGGAATGTCGAAATAATATCGGCTTGGTTTCGGATGGTGAAATCATTGTCTTGCTCTTCGCGCAGTTTATGCTCGCGGCGCAAGATGCGCTCAATATCGAAAAAGGCTTCGTCCATTTTCTGGTCATTGACCACCTTGGCGGTGATCTGCGAAAGATAATCTACGCCAAAAAGCCTCCGTTGTGCCGTTGATAACGGAACAATAATCTGATCATCCGGGTTCTGAAAACCGCTTTGACCTTTTGACTCCAACACACCAACGACTTCAAAATTTTGTCCCGCAATGCGGATTTTCTTACCAAGTGGATCAACATTCGGGAAGAGATTATCAACGACGCTTGAGCCAAGAACACACACAGTGGCAACGCCGCGCTCTTCCGAATGCGTAAAATATCTGCCTGCCACCGCTTTAAAGCTGCGAACAGTCTCATAATCCGGAACAGTGCCGATAATGCGCGTGCTCCAATTGCGATTTTCATATTTCACTTGGGCGTTACGGCTCAGTTCTGGAACAACCGCATCGACAGCGGAGACGCGTGCAGTAACCGCATCAGCGTCACTATTTTTCAAGCGCACGCTTGTTCCGAATTGCACAATAACCATTCCCCCGCTTCGTTGAGCACCCGGGGAAACAAAAAGGAGATTCGATCCCAACGATTGAATGCGCTCAATGACCGCCTTTTGCGCTCCCTCGCCGATGGCGATCATCGTAATCACCGCCGCAACACCAATGATAATGCCAAGCATCGTCAACAACGCACGTAACTTGTTCGCGATAAGGGCAGATAACGACGTTAAGAAGCTTTCTTTGAAATTCATTATGTATTCCTTATCGCCTTCCTCCGCCACCAGTGCCGGTCGCGCTCCTTGCGGCGCCTCCACCCAAGCCACCCATGCTCTGCATACTTCTCATTCTGTCGTTCATTTGCTCCGCGGCAATTTTAGCGCGCGAGACCGTCGTTATTTGAATCTCGTCGCCTTCTTTCAAGCCATCGAAAACTTCCGAATAATCGAAATTGCTCGCTCCGACTTTAATAATCTTAGGAACGAACTGGTCTCCATCCTTCACGACAATCACACGTTGCTTGACCTCGTTTTCATTGCCCACTTGAGATTCTCTGCGCTGACGCATGCCGCCGCCGGCATCTCCACCGCCTCCAAACATCATAAAGCCTCCGCCGCCCTGACCTTGACCATCGTTTCGTTGTTGCATCCGGTTCATGAGGTTTTGACGTTCTTCAGGGGACATTTTCGCCATGCGCTCTTGAAATTGTTGTCTCATCTGCGCTTGAAGTTTTTGACGCTCTTCAGGCGAAGCATTTTGCATCTTCTCTCTCATTGCGCGGAAATCCGTTCTAGTGCCACTGGCACTATCTGCGCTTTCTTTCTTTGCCGAATCGGCTTTTACCGCTCCTTCCTTCTTTTCAGCACCGCCATTTTGCTGAAAAGAGGCAAGCAACGCCCTTCCTGCTTCACTGCGGGGATCCTTCAATGCTTCATTAGGCACAAGCAATACCTGCTGGCGACGGAAAATCTCAATCTCAACCGACGTGCTCATCCCAGCTTTCAGCTTGCCTCCAATATTTTTGACGAGAATAATGACATTAAATGTAGTAACATTCTGTTGCGTTTTCCCTAATGGCGCAATCCGAACCACTTCACCTGGAAAAGAATCGTCCGGATAGGCATCAGCCACGACTTTCGCTTGCTGCCCTACTTTCACTTTGCCGATATCAACCTCATCAACATTTGTTTCAACGTTCACTTCATCCATATTTGCAACCGTTGCAAGAATCGTCCCACCACCGACGTTGGAGACTCCGGAGGCAATGATCTGTCCGGGGTCAACGTTTTTGGTCAATATGACTCCTGAAGTAGGGGCTACAATGCGAGTATCGCGTAAACGGTCTGCGGCAGAAGAAAGCGCGGCTTTCGCTTTGACAAGCTGGGATTGGGATCTTACGAAATCAACTTTTGATTGATCAAGTTCTTGAGGAGATATAAGCTTCTTTTCAAAGAGACCTTGAGCACGCTTGTAATTATTGTTAGATTGGGAAAGCGCCGCTTCTGCTAAAGCAAGGTCCGCTTTGGCTTGATCATGGTCATTTTTTGTCAAGGTCTGGTCAAGAGCTATTAACAGCTCTCCTTTTTTCACGGACTGTCCTTCGACAAAATTTAATTCGAGTATCTGACCGCTTGCTTTCGATTTGATCTCAACCTTATTGATAGGCTGCACGACGCCGTTCGCCGATACGGAGAGATTGAGATCGCCCCGCATAACCTTTATAATGCGCTGAACTTGCCCTGTCGGCACCGCTTCGACCTTTTTATTGTTGCCAAGGAAATAATACCCCAACCCACCGACAGCAACGACACCAATTGCAATATAGATTATAAGCTTCTTCATACAAAAAAACTCCTCGAATAAGATTACGGTAAACTATTCAATTCGATCATTGCGGAAACAATCAATCCTTTTTTTCGGCTTCGCGCTTCTTCGCTTCGCGCTCCTCTTGTTTTCTAATACGTTCATCATACAGCTTGTTCTGTTCGGGCGTCAGCAGCTTACGGATTTCCAACCGAAGCGTATCCTTGTGAAGTTTGTAGATATCCACAAATTGTTTTTGGATGACGCTGATTTTATCTCGATTAAATTCAAGAATGGAATCCACCTGCACCTCCTGTCCCGGAGTCAGCTTCAGATCCTTGGCAAATTGTTTTCGGAACTCAGCCCTGCTTGGACGGCTACCGGTTTCCGGACCTGCAAAATATGTACGACCAATAAATCCACCGGCAACAGCACCAAGCAAAAAGCTAAGGATAATAAACAGAAAGGTCTTGGTTTTAAGTTCCATGGACACACCTTTTATTTAGACATGGCGGCATATAAAATGTCGTCTTTAGAGATTTCACTCTGAGGAGTGAGAACTTGTATACTTACTGAATCCTGATGCTCTGCTCTTAAATAGCGATCCATCGTAACGGTCTGTTCAGGTTGGAAAAGACTTCCTAACCCAACGAGACAGCTAACGACAATAAAAAGTCCGAGGATGAGTCTTCGAGCGAAAACTTCGGGTCCCAGCCAGAGCACAGCGCCTTCCTGTTCCTGCCTGATTCGGCGTACAACGGATTGCGTAAAATTGCCCGAAAGCTCAAAATTCCCTCCAGCGTGAATGTGCGATTTGACAGTATGGAAAATTTGTAGCCGTTGTTTACACTCATCGCAGCCTTCTACATGTCGCTCGATCTGGAGCTTCTCATCTGCCGATAATTCGTTATCAAGATATGATGAGAGCAATTGTTGAAAATATTTGTGGCTCATAACCGCTCCTTAAAATAGTCCTTGAGCAATTCCCGCAATTCTTCACGCGCGCGAAAGATCCTGGATTTTACCGCTTGCGTTGAAATATGTAACGTTTTTGCTATTTGCTCGTATGTTAGGTCTTCGTATTCTCTCAGCACAATCACTGTCCGATGGACTGGCGAAAGCTTTTGCAGCGCGTCCAGTATAACTTGGCTTTTCTCTTTGCCGAGCATCCCGTCGGCTGCCGAAATCTGACTCTTGTTTTTTTTCTCTTCCTCGAGCTTGCCTTCCGAAAAAAACTCCAGCGAGAGCGTCCGCTTTATTTTTTTTCGCCGAATCTCGTCAATGCAAAGATTCACCACTATACGGTAAATCCAAGAATATAAGGAAGCATCGCGTTCAAACTTTGCCAACGACTTATAGACGCGAATAAAGACTTCCTGCGATACATCCTCTACTTCATCACGATTGCCGAGCGTCAAATAAATGATGTTTGCCACCTGGCGCTGGTACCGACGAACAAGCTCTTCAAAAGCTTTTTCATCTCCACCACGAAAGGCTTCTACAAGCTGGTAATCATCAACTATCTGTTTCACGTCGGTCAATAGATAAACGAACAGCAATGGAGAAAGTTTCTCAGCGCCAATTCGATGTATTCTCAGGCGAAAGGTTTAAAATAAGGCAAATCTTGCAAAAATAAAAAACCCACCCCCTTGAAGGGAATGGGCAAAATGGGGAGCTCGTGCACCATCAATTATCCTACTACCTTATCAATAATAGCTCCTCCTACAACATCGTCCCCATCATAGAGTACGACTGATTGTCCCGGCGTTATAGCCCTTTTCGGCTCATCGAAGACTACCCGAATTGCGTTTTGAGGCTCTAAGAACACTTTGGCGAGTGTCGCTTCATCCTTATAACGAACCTTTGCCTGAATAGGCATACCCTCCGTCAATTCTGAACGCCCAATGAGATTGACCCTGCTGGCGAGCAATGTTCGCCGCAGCAAATCGCCATCGTTGCCTATATGGATGGCATTGTTCTCACTATCGATTTCAGTAACATAGACACGCTCGCCAAACGCACCAATCCCCTTGCGCTGACCGATAGTATAGAACGGAAAACCGCGGTGCTTTCCTACCACTTCACCGTTGCGTACGATATTGCCGCCGGCAATTTCTGTTTCAAGCTCGGAAACCTGTTCTTTTAAAAACCGTTCATAGTTGTTATCGGCAACGAAGCAAATTTCGAAGCTTTCTTGTTTTTCAGCAGTGCGCAATCCAAATTGCTGGGCAAGCTTCCGGACTTCAGGCTTGGACATTCCGCCGAGAGGGAACATGGTCTTGCTTAATGCTTGTTGCGAAACAGCCCACAGTGCATAGGACTGGTCTTTCAACTCGTTAACGGATTTTGAAACGACATAGCGGTTGTACGTCGAATCGAACCTGATGCGCGCATAATGACCTGTTGCGATGTAATCGGCTCCGATCGCTTCCGCTTTGCGAAGAAGCTCACCCCATTTTATTTCCCGGTTGCAGATGACACAAGGATTGGGAGTCCGACCATGCATGTACTCATCAACAAAATTTTTGATCACTTCGCGGCCGAACGTTTCCCGAAAATCAACGACATAGTGCGGAATACCAAGCTTCGCGGCAACCATGCGAGCATCGTTCATGGCGCCAAGCCCACAGCAGCTTGTTTCGTTGGTAACGTTCCCTCCAACTTCATCAAAGTCGTACGTCTTCATCGTTACGCCGATGACGTTGTACCCTTGCTCAAGCAACAAAGCGGCAGTGACGGAAGAATCCACTCCACCGCTCATACCAACAACGACCGTAATATTGTTTTTTGAACCCTTCATAGAACCAAAATACGAAAAAATTAAGGGAGGTGCAAAGGGGCTTATGTCCGAACATACTGGGCTGTCACGCCTGTCCCGCCACGCGGGAGTCCACACCGTGACAGCATTAAAAATCCTTCCAAATCGGTCACGGTCCCAAAGGGATGCCTTTGGCAAATGGTCCGTGACCGCCAGAAAAAAACAGGGGGTTTCGCATCTCGTAGCCATCCGATTTATCGGATGGCTACGAGAGAAAACACAAGATTATTCCTTTGACAGCGGTATTCATTACTTCGGTATGCGCCTACCGTATTGATTGGAATTAGCTTTCCGTTCGAAATACGAATAAGCGACACGAGAAATTTCAGTAATGATCTTGGGTCCATCATCGTCTTTTGCCAACAGCTTTGTCATGACACAAATAAGATACGGCGCTTGAGGAAGATAAACGATCCCAACATCGCATCGGATGCCTTCGACTTCTCCTTCCTTGTTTGCAACTTCAACGTTAGGAGGAAGACCGGCTTTTATGGCACCACTTTTTTCGTTGCGAAGAATGGAAAGCATATCGTCGCTTGCGGCTTTGCTGATAATCTCTCCTGTATACAATTTTTCAAGCACCATCATCACTTCTTTGGGAGTACCGATGTTCTCTCTTCCTTCCGCCGCGGCTTTTATGTCCATCATGACACGCTGGAGCTTTGTCTTCGTCGCTCCCAGCGCACGCAGGGATTTATTGACGTTCTCCATACCAACAAGATCAATGAGGGCGTTGGTTGCCGTATTATCACTGAGTACAATCATCAACACGGCGTAATCTCGAATGCTCATTGAAACGCTGTTCTGCCCAAGCTCATTGAGAACACCGCTTCCACCCACCCGCGCTTTCTCTGGTAATGAAAGAACATCGGATAAATGGAATTTGCCCTGCTCCGCCTGCCGGTAAAGCTCGGCGAGAATATGAATTTTAATCGAGCTGGCTTGCGGGAAGATTTCATCCGCATTGATGGAGATTTCTTCTCCGGTCTTCAAATCTTTCATCGCTACACCCACCACCGCATCTGCCCCGTCAATAATCGAAGAAAGTTTATTAATAAATTTTTGTTTTAGTGGATCGGATTGCGAAACAGCGATGCACTGTACCAAAATTGATAATGCGAATAAAAAAAACAAACCCAATCCAAAACGTCGAGAGTGTTTGAATTGGGTGGTATGGAAGAACCGTGTGGATAATTTCAAGTCTTGCCTCTCACTTTCTCAATTTCGTTTTTAAAGCGATCAAAATTGCTTTTACCGATGGTAAAGAACCGTTGCTTACCCTCTGCATCGTAGATGAACGTCGCAGGAAGCGCGCCATTCCATTTTATGTTCAATGAGTTAATAAACGAATCTTGATTTTCAAATTGCCCAACATACGTTTTAAAGGGAACTTGCTGTTTCTTCAGAAACGGAAGGATTTTTGAATCAATTTCATCGGGGAAATCCGCACTGATGGCAATGACTTCCACATTCTCACCGTTATAATGCTGTGCCAATTTTACCAAATCGGGAAATTCTTCAACGCAAGGCGCGCACCACGTTGCCCACACGTTGACAAAAAGAAGTTTGCCCTTTCGCTCCGTGATCAATTTTTTTAAGCCTGCTTCATCCAGCTTTTCCACCGGCTGAACGTTGACAGCAACATCAGACCTGAGAGTGTTCTGACTTTGCTCCTGTTTTTTTGCGCAACCTGAAACGCTGCAGAGTATTACAACGATCCCGATGACACATACGATTCTGATCATTACTCCACTCTTTTAATAGTGCATCCAAATGCTTTTGTACTCGCGACAACAACCGGTTTGCCGGCAAGAATGTTATCCACCGCCGCTCGGAGGTCTTTGGATTTTACGTTGTTTTCTCTTGAGGAATCATCAATCCGACCATGATACAAAACTTCAAATTTGGAATTAAGAACGTAAATTTCAGGTGTAAAAGATGCCTCGAATTTATCGGCAATGATATTGTTCCAATCCTTTAAGACCGTAAACTCAAACCCATGCGTTTTTGAATGGTCTTTAATTTCCTCGACCGATTCTTGTTTATTGGAATTGATGCCGATAACCGCGACATTCTTCTTGCTATAATCTTTATAAAACTCCACCATACGAGTATTGTAGGCATTGGAGACAGGGCATTGCGTTGCAATAAACATTAACACGATTGCTTTCGAATCTTTGTAATCAGAAAGCGAGTGCTTTACGCCGTTGTAATCCTCCAACGTAAAATCCTCGGCTTTCTTAGGCTCATCGCCCGCAAAAAGCGGAAGCGCAAGCAACCCAAGAAACATGAAAATTCCCGTGATTTTCTTCAACATAGTTATCTCCTCTCAAATGAGCCAAAGGCTCATCCCGCGAATGCGGGACAAGTTGTGCCTACGGCGCACAGTTGTGGTTTGTTTAAAAAGACTACTTGAGACCTCTGAATGATTAAATTAACTGTCACGGTGAGCGCCTGCCTGCCGCAGGCAGGGAGTCGAACCGTGATTTTGGATTAAATTCGCCCCTCGACTCCGCTCGGGGTGACGAATTTAGAATATTTCAGAGGTCTCTATTAGCTTCTTCACCTTATTTGTCGCCAACGACAACCTTATTTTTCACATACTTATCCGCCCATTCCAGCATTTCTGCAAGCACGTGCAATACCGACTCCCGACCGGAATACCCATGGCTTTCGAATGGCAGGATCACTAAACGAGCAGTTCCGCCATTTCCTTTCATTGCTTGATACAGTCGCTCTGACTGGATGGGAAATGTGCCGGAGTTGTTATCAGCCTCACCATGAATCATCAGCAGAGGCTCATTGATTTTATTCGCGTACGTAAAGGGCGAGACTTTCATATACGTATCAGGTGCCTCCCAAAAAGACCTACGCTCGGTCTGGAAGCCAAACGGTGTCAGCGTACGGTTGTACGCTCCACTGCGGGCAATGCCAGCCGCAAAGAGATCGGAATGGGCAAGAAGATTTGCGGTCATGAACGCGCCGTAACTATGTCCAGAGACCAGCACACGTTTTCGATCTATCACCCCCATGCCATCCAATTTATCAATGGCGGCTTTGGCGGCACCGACTATTTGCTCAACAAAAGTATTGTTCATCGTCTCCGGATCACCAACCACAGGCATTGTAGCATCCATCAACACGGCATAGCCTTGAGTGACGAAGAATAACGGCGAAGGTCCTCTAAAGAACGTAAATGAATTCGGAGAACCGCGCACCTGTCCCGCTGTTCCGGCATCCGAATACTCCAGCGGATATGCCCAAATAAGAAGGGGCAATCGAGTGCCTTCCTTATAGTTGGGGGGCAAATAGAGCGTTCCGGAAAGTGCAACGCCATCGCTCCGATTATATTTTACCAATTCTTTTCTCATACCCGTCAATTGCGGGGCAGGGTCTTTGAGATCGGTAATCGCTTTCCGCTTCTTTGAGGAGAGATCGAGGACATAATAATTCGGCACTTCGGTTTTGGATTCGTATCTCGTTACAGCTTGAGTCCGAGAGTTACCGGCAAACGCTATGAACTGCTCAACGCTTTTATCGTCAGAACGGTAGAGGCGTTCTTTCTTTAAGGATTTTAAATTCATTTTGTCAATAAACGGACGATCGCCTTGCTCCGACGCTCCCCTTCCCCGCAAATAGATCCAATCACCATCTTGCAGGAGAACACTTTCACCATCAATTCTCGTTTCATAAATAGGATTACCAGGATCGTTGTAAGCATCATTAACGCTTAAATCGAAGATAACTTTTTTCGTTTCAGGCTTTGCAAGATTAACGAATGAAGTAGTTCTCCATCGACGGTCGCGGTCAAATTCATGCACCAGCACTTCGTCTTTTTTTGCTGTCCACTCAAAGCCCTGATAGCGGTGCTGAAGTTTCATACTCTCGACAGGCGACCCGTTAAAAGGGGCGACGAGAGACATTATCTTATCCCGATTTGGCACCTTTTTCATCGGGTCACCGCCATCTAACGCTTCCACCCAAACAAGCTTTGCATTTTGGAGCGCCTGCCATCGGATAGCGCGCGGTCCCGTGCGAACTCCCTGCGTCGGGATTTCATCTTGAACGAGAAGATCAACAATCATTTTCACGACGGAGCCTTTTGCATCCCACACTTCTGTTGTTTGAGCAAAATTAAAATAGGGAACTCTGTAGGAGAATGGAGTATTTAATCGTGTGACGAGCAGGTATTGTTCATCCGGCGAGAAGTTTGCAGAAAGAATCATTGCCGGCTTGCCGATATTTTTAACATCGCCCGTTTGGGAATTCACAACCGCGAGCTGGCTTAATGAATAATAAGCAAAGAGTTGCTCGTCATAAGGGGTTTTAAGTAAATCCTGAAACGTTGCCGTTTTCGAGACCTTGCCGTACGTTTCTTCTATAATCGGCCCGATGGGAACCTTGGGAGCCTCAGGCGCTTTCCCTCTTCCTTGCGGAATTGTTCTGACAAGCAAGCTCGTATTATCCTTCAACCATTCAAACGAAGCGCCAAGCACATCATTGATACGCACCGTTCCAACCGCGTGCGCTTTGCCGGTTGCTGCATCTGCCACCCAAAGCTCCACGCCATCTCCAACATCATTTGCAAAAGCGATCTTCTTGCCATCGTACGACCAGACGGGCATGCCGATTTTTGCATCCGCAGATAATTCTATACGTACGGAACTGGCGCCGCTAATTTTTTTTATGCTTATGCCTGTGTAACGAGTAAGTCGTTGGCGGGCATTCAACGCCGGATCAATCCGCAATCCGCCAATTCGCAAGAAGGGCTGGGCAACCATTGCGATGGGCGGCTGGGAAAGATACTCCACCAACATTAAGGCATCATTCCGCGGACTCATTGCGGCAAAGGGAGTCGGCGCTGCATCCACTATATTAACAACTTCTTTAGGGGGAAGCTTGTAGGGAGTCTGAGCAAACGCAGTAAGCACTCCAACGACAAGGCACAAGGACGTAAGAAGGCGTTTCATAGATGTATTCCTTATGAGGATTGTAGGGAACGATTAACATTCCATGGGGAAAAAGCTATATACAATAACGAATGAAGAATGTACAAGTTCCGCAAGAAACTATATGTTACGACCTTTAATTAAGGGTTTTTACTGTGAAGAGCCACACTTCACTCCAAGCGCCCGTCAAACCGTTTGAATTATACGCTTTTACCCGCCAAAAATATTGATGATCTCTCAACTGTGGTGTCCGGAACAAAGTTGTATCCGTTTTGGCGGCAGCCACTTTATCAACAAACAGGGAATCGTACGCAAGCTCTACCGAGTAACTTCCTGCGTCAGTAACTTCTCTCCATCGCAACGTTACTTGTTCGGTTGTAGAAATTCCACCGTATTTAGGTCGCGACAAAGACGGCGATTGCAGCACCTGTCGTTCCGAAAGAGAAAAAACCGGAGAAACATTTGAATCTACAGGGCGTTCGCATCCTATGACAAACAAAAACAATATGCACATGGCGCAAGCTGCTATTTTCATTGTACGCAATTCCTTATCGCTCCAATTTTTTCATACTGTCACGTTGGAATCTACACATTTGAACATTTGGAATCAATCGTTCCGTAACGAAATGCTACCAAACAAAGTGAAATCTAAAAACAATATATTCAAGTTGACCTTGACGGTAGGATAGAAAATGAGTATATTTTCGTATGAATTTTACAGTTGTGGAGCCAATGGTATGAAAACGCTTATCGTTGTTTGTTGTCTTGTCTTTGCCTTTCCCACGTTTGCCCAAGAATTAAACTGCGATGTTACGGTCAACATGGATAATATCCCCGCCGCCGCAAGGGATAATTTGAGGACGTTTAAAACCGACATAGAAAAATATGTAAACAACATCCGTTGGACCGATGAAGACTTAGGTGGAGAAAAAATTGATTGCAGTCTATCTATATTTTTTCTTACTGCCTCCGCCAACAATAGTTATACTGCTCAAGTAGTGGTGGTAAGCCAGCGGCCGGTCTATAAAGGAATTGACAAGTCAGGGAAACGCTCCCAGATATTGCGCATTTCCGATGACAAGTGGGAATTTCTCTACGTTCCCGGTCAACAAATGGCAAAAGATGATTTCCGGTTCGAACCTCTGACAAGCTTCCTTAATTTTTACGCATACCTCATCATCGGTTTCGATCTTGAAACCTACACGGAGATGTCCGGGTCGAGATACTTTCAGAAAGCCAACAACATCGCAACACAAGCAAGCTCGTCGGCGTACGGAAAGGATTGGCAGGGAACCTCTGGAAATTATGGCAAATTCGGATTTATTGATGAATTGATGAATCTCAAGTACCAGCAGTTCCGCTTCGCATTCTTCCAATACCATTTTGATGGAATAGATTTACTCGCAACAGAACAGCAGAAGGGCTTGGAGAACATTTTGAAGGCGGTAGAATCTATTGCAGAATTACGCCAGAAACAAAATCCGCGGAGTTTTCTCGTCTGGGCGTTCTTCAATGCAAAGCACCTTGAAATCTCCGACGCGTTCCTCACGTGGCCCGATAGATCAGTCTATGATAGGCTCATCGCCGCCGACCAAGCGAACCAAAAAACGTACGAAGACTATCGCTCGCGGCGATAGAGAATTTTTTTACCCTTGCGAAGGTGAAACTTGTCCGCCTTTGGCGGAAATGCCGCCTTACGGCCTCCCGTACAACGGGACCTTCGTAAGGGTACAATCAATCCTACTTAAATACTTTTAACCCTCCCCGTCGCTTTTTTCGCGCCTGAAGTAGCTTCTACTCGAACGTTATCCCCATAATCGTATCCCCCACTTGTAATTTATCAACGACATCGTAACCGCTTACCACTTTCGCAAAAACCGTATAGCGGCCATCGAGATGCGGCGTGGGAAGATGCGTTATAAAGAACTGGCAACCTTCCGTGTCTTTACCGGCACTCGCGATGCCGCATGCGCCGCGACTAAAATTTGCCGAAGAAAATTCCGACCGAATTGCATAGCCCGGTCCGCCCCATCCATCGCCGCGGGGATCGCCACCTTGAACAACAAAATTCGGCACAACGCGATGGAAAGTCAGTCCGTTATAAAAATTCTTCTTCGCGAGCTTGACAAAATTCAGCACGGTGAACGGCGCATCATCCTTCAGCAATTGGATCTTAATGATTCCTTTGTTCGTTGTAAGCGTTGCAATTTGATCAGGCTTGATGGATTCCAGCGTATCCCAATCGAAATCCGTCCGGGATGGTCGCGTAGCTTGCGGGATTTTATCGGAATAATCCTTCCCCGTCATTACCTGTAAAGCAACCGCCGCATTGGTCGCCACCGTCTTATCGGCATCTTGCAGTGCTTTTTCTAACACCGGTAAAAAACGCTTATCGGCAATTCTTCCCATTGCAATCAAAACCGCTTGCATGGTTTCGACATCATTGGGGGATGAAAGCTTGGAATAGGCATTCATCAAAGCATGCACCAATGAATCAGCCTCATTTGCTCGATTAAAAAGATGAAAATATGATGTATCTCCCAGAGCGTTGGCGACAAGATTTGTCAAAGCCATATCGTTGCGCTGTAAAGAAAACAGCGTTTTTCGGTACAACGCAGAACGGATTTCCTCCCAATTGGATACGCCCTGCCTCATCCGGTTGATTGATGCAGGCGTCAAAAAACGCCGAATAAAATCCCAGCCCGCCATGGCAACCCGCACGGAATCATCATCCAAATACTTTATCATAGAGAGTAAACTTTGTCCCGAAGGAATAAAGCTCATCGCCTCGATAGCCTTTGTTTTCTCGCGGACGGATAAATTCTGAGCTTGCAAAAATTTTCCCTTTACAAATTCATCGGGAAAATGCCTGCCGAGTGCAACCATAGCTTCACCGCGGACTAAATCGGCATTGTTGTTTTTTGTCAAGGCAAGCTTGGAGAGCTGCAACTTAAATTTTGTCGTGTCCTTGGACGTTTGCACTACTTGTTTCGACAACGCCCCCATTGCTTGCAGAGTCGCAATTTTGACGTGGTCGTTGGGCGAGGCAAGATATTCGAGAAAGTCACTGAGAAGCTCATTGTTGGCTGGGATAAGAGCGACGATAGCCTGCACAATTTTTACCTGAGTCCGCCAATCCCCTTTTTGACGTTCCGCTTTTTGAATTTTCCGCAGGATATCAACTACATCACTCGATTTTGATCTTCCCAGGAGCGTGGCAAGGTTCATTCGCACATCCGCATTGGGGTCAGCGGCAAGTTTTCCCAGTTCATCGCGCCGCTTGGAAATTTCCACATCAATCAAACCGTGCGGAGCCATGCGCCACAATGCAACCAGAGCAGTCCATCGGACATCGGCGTTTTTATCATCCAGCAAATCGAAGCAGTACCAGATTGCCTGTTCGTTTTTTATCCCGCGAAGAGCAAATCTGACGACACTCATCGCAAGATCGGCTTTTAAAGAGGATGCAGCCTCAGTTGGCTTATAGCTCGTTACGGCATCAAGGGCTTGTTCGTTGCCGCATCTTCCCAACGCTTCGGCAAGTCGGGAAATAACGGATGCATCAGCTTCAACATGTAATCTACCGAGCAAGGCATTTTGAGACATGGCAGAGCCTATCTGCCCTAACGCAAATGCCGCGGCGGAACGAACTTTAGTCTCCCTGTCGTTCAGCAAGGGAAAAAGGGGAATAATTGTTGTCGAATCCTGAAGATTAGCAAGCGCAAGAGCCGCGCGATAACGAAGGGGGCTTTCCTTGCTAGATAAATATGCGAGCAATTTTCCCCCGCCCAATGAGCGTTGGTCTTGAAGCATTAAGATTTCTCTTTCATCCTGAGAAAGCTTTTGTGAAAGCGCCACAGAACAGCACACCGCAACTAACAATACAATTGATCGAGTTCTCATAAGTATAATGAAGTGAAAGTTAGTGGTAAGGAACCTATTCAACGGTCTTAAAGATTTTCTTTTGAATTTCTCTTCCGGTTTTCGTGTTCGCAAGCCCACCCTGCGCTGATTCTTTCAATTTCGGAGACATCAAATCGCCCACTTCTTTTGTTGCAAAAATAACTTCATCGGCGGGAATGAGGCTTTGGATTCCTGCTAACGCCATTTGTGAAGAAACGAACGCATTCGCAACGCCCACAGCGTTGCGGGTCGTGCAAGGCTCTTCCACCAAACCACCGACAGGATCGCATACTAATCCCATAGACGCTTTGAGCGCAAACCCAACCGCTTCGAGAATTTGTTCTTCGTTCCCTCCAAGCAAGTATGTTATCGAAGCCGCCGCCATTGCCGCGGCGCTTCCGGTTTCGCCCATACAGCCTGCTTCCGATCCGGCAAACGAAGAATTCTTCGCAAAGATAAGTCCGATAGCGGATGAGACGAGAAGCGCATCAAGGATTCGTTCACGGGGAATTTTATGCTCTTCCATCATCGTTACCAACACGGCGGGCATAATGCCGGCAGAGCCGGCAGTTGGCGCCGCGGCAATTTTACCCATGCAGGCATTCACTTCTCCAACGGCAATGGCGCGAGCCGTGGCTTTCTTTAATGAAGCTCCAAGAGTTTCAATAGGTGCGTTGTACACTTGCTTCGCCCAATTATTCAGCATACCGCTTGGCGAAATCACTTGTTGCGTCAATCCTTGGTCAACCGAGTCTTCCATGACAAGCAACACGCGCATGAGACCGTCATAAACTTGTTCGCGCGTTAGATGCTTGTTGCGCATTTCATAATCCACCATTGCTTGCGCCATGTCTTTCTTTTCGCGCTTGCAATATTCTACGATGTCGGAAAGTAGACTAAATTCCATAGTTGTCTCTCAAGCCATCTTCGTTAGTGTGAGGGGGCTAAAGCCCTTATTTCTTTTGGGTGTTGTTCCACCCCGACCTATCCCGCCATGCCTGCGGCAGGCAGGTTGTACGGGATGCTGAAAAACGCAAAGGTCGGGGTTATTACGATACCTCTCCAGCCATAGTTATAACCCCGCCCTTTAGGGCGTGGGCACAATCGAGTACAATTCGGGTTTCAACCCTGAAAAAACCTGCCAAAAATCATTTTTGAGATGGTTTCTACGTATACTTTACTTTTCATACCGCGAGCTTCCTTCAAGCATCGGCTCGACAAGCCGGACAAACTTCACCCAAGAAAAGTTTTTTATTTCCTTTAATGTATCGTCATCAAGAGCCTGGTCAAGCTCGATCACCATATTTGCGATGTTTTCCATGCGCGAGACGAACATATTGGCGATGTTCACTTGCCGCTGGGCTATCGCCCCGCTGATATGCTGAATGCTTCCCGGAACATCGTCCGCGATAATAACGACTGTATGGGTCTGCGCATTAAAATCTACCGGAAACCCTTCAATCTCCTGAATTTTTATCCTTCCCCCTCCTAACGACGCGCCAACGACTTCCACCGTGCCGCCGTTTTTTGCAAACAATTTGATACGTGCCGTATTCGAATGGAATCTTACAAAATCTCCAACGAACTTGAACTCCCACTCCAAACCTGCTTTCTTTGCAAGCTCCGGCGATTGACGAATCCGCTCGTCGTCAGGACCAAATCCCAAAATGCCCCCGATGATCGCTTTGTCGGTTCCATGCCCTTTGTGAGTCTTAGCAAAGGAATTGTAGAGAGTGATAATTGCCTTTTTAGGCTCATCGTGCAGTAACTGCCGCGCAACATACCCAATGCGGCTGGCGCCCGCTGTGTGTGAGCTCGAAGGTCCGATCATAATCGGACCAAGAATGTCAAACAGTGATGGTTGTTCTGTCATAGAATTAAAAGTATGGTCTCACTCTAAATGCAACGCCGATTTCCTTTTCCACGAATTGTTTTGCCTTTTCTTTCTCTATCTCATCCATGCCAATAACTGTCATCGTTACTTCAGGAATGTATTTTTTGCATTCGCGGGCAAACTCCACCATCGCTTTGTGAAAGCGCTCACCGTCAACCCTCATCAATTCTCCATACTGCTTCGGATCAATGGAATTGAGACTGATGGAGACGCTGTCAACCAAGCCGGCTAACTCAGGAACAATGTTGCGGTTGTTGATAATGTTTCCATGACCATCCGTGTTGAGACGAACTTTTCCCCCATGTTCCTTCACCCATGTTGCCACCTCTTTAATAACATCTAATCGGATTGTCGGTTCCCCGTAACCACAGAATACAATTTCATCATATTTTGTGGGGTCAGATATGGCTTGAATGACCTCTTGGCTTGTCGGTTCATGCTCGATTTTCAGATTATAACCTTTTATGACCGCCTCGCCCTTCCTATCGCAAAAGACGCAATCCGCATTACAGCGAATCGTGATATTAAGATAGAGTGAATTGCGCAGTTTGTAGATAATCCGTGGCGAATCCATCGGCTCGATACCGAAGAGTTTTTTGGCATTATAGCTCGTTATGCGCGCAACGTCTTCCGTTGAGGCGCGAAATATTTCGGCAATCTTATTAGCAATCAACGGAATGTTCGATGGCTCATTACGTTTGCCCCGCAATGGAGCGGGAGCGAGATACGGTGAATCCGTCTCAAGAAGAATGTGGTCGTACCCGATGTCTTTGAGCGTTTCAATGACAGGAGAGTTTTTAAACGTTACAATACCGGGGTACGAAACATAAAACCCCATTTCAAGAAGTTGCCATGCTTGTTGCGCATCTCCCGTGAAACAATGGAACACGCCTTTAGGAGTAGAATAGCGGCTGTGCTCGTTATGATACTGTTCCCGCCACGTTCCATCCGAAGCAAGAGCTTTTTCCACAACGGCGATGGATTCAGCCATGGATTCTCTCGTATGAACAACAATAGGAAGGTTCCGCCGAATCGCAATGTGGATTTGCTGTTCAAAAACTTCAATCTGTTGTTGGCGCGGAGAAAAATCATAGTGGAAATCGAGACCAATTTCCCCGATGCCGACCACCTTTTTATGCTTGCTTAATTCTTCTATTTCACGGAGCGTTTCATCGTTGGCTTTTGATGCGTCGTGCGGATGAAAACCAACGCAGGCATAAATAAAATCGTATTTCTCTGATAGCTCAAGCGCCTCTTTGCTTGTCTCAACGTTTGTGCCCGGCACGATAATGCATTCAATACCGGCATCCTGAGCGCGTTGAAGAACGTCATCCCGGTCAGTTTTATAATCTTCAAAAAAAATATGTGCGTGTGAATCTATGTACATGATATTATGAGGAATGCTTCGCAAAACGAAAAAAATCTTTATCCAGAGTCACCTGAAAAATAGATATAGTATGTATTTGCGAGGAGCTTGCCCGCCGTGGCGGGCGACGAAGCCTGTCCGCCGACAGGCGGGCAATCTCTCAATCAAAGGACAAATGGGATTGCTTCGTCGTCCTTTCAGGGCTCCTCGCAATGACTTTTTGTAAGTTACTCTAATCTTTGATTTGTTGCAAGGAAGGTTTTTGTTGTATCAACAATCAATACAACAGTTTACCAGATTCCATCGAGAGTCAGCGTAAAGCTACGTACGGGTGCGAGATTGCCGATAAGCTCCACATAATGGTAGTTGAGAAGGTTGTTGATGTTAAACCCAACCCGCACAGGGAGTCCTTCATCAATGAGATCATACGAGAAGCGGAGGTCAACTACTTTGATTGGAACGCGCTGTTCACCATCAATAATTGGAGCAAGGCGGACAAGGTTTTCGTCTATGCGCTCAATGCGGCTCACGTATCGAACATCTGCAGACGATTTAAAATTACCGAACGTCAACGCTCCAGAAGCGTAAAGAATATGCCGCGGCCTGAACTTTAGAATTGTCTGTTCCGTTAAATCCTCGGGCCAAGTGTAGGTATATCCGACATCGCTCGAAAGATGTTTCTTCCACCAATCAATTTTGACACCGACTTCCGCGCCCTGAATTCTCGCTTTCGTTACGTTTTCAAATTGAATAACCGGTCCCTCCACTTCTCTCGTACTCGTTGGATCAGGTTTGTATCGCTTAATCTGCACAAGCGGTTCGATCAAATTATCAAAGCTGTTGCTAAATATCGCTGCATCTACAAATACAGAAGGCGTGATTGAACTGCCGGCGCCAATTTCGTACGAGATGCTATGCTCGACCGCCAAATCCGTATTGGGAAGAACGACCACTTGAGAGACGTTCGTAGAACTTGTAATATACAACTCACTAATGCCCGGATAACGGAATCCTGAGCCAAAGGAGGCGCGAAGGCTCGTTTCATTGTCAAGTTTATAAACAATGCCAAGCTTAGGATTCAACTGCGCAACGGAAGGCAAAGAAGAAACTTTCTGCATATCGAATCTCAATCCCGCCGTCAGGCGCAGTTGTGATGTAAGCTCAAGTTCATCCTGCACATACACAGCTCCCCCAACGCCGGGGTGAGAACCGAACAAGTTGGCGTTCACTTTATCATAATTCCCGGCAACGCCAAACGTGAGGATATTCGATTTTGCAATCTCGTACGTGGCTTGTCCTTCGAAATTAAATAAATGCGAGGCAGATACATTATTCACATTTCCTGCGCTGTCATCTCGCCAAAAATTGCCGAAATATATTCCCTTCACCGAATAAATAAATTTATCCGACACAAATTCCTTATAGTGAAAGCCTATATTGCCGCGATTGGATTCGACGTTGCCATTAAGCTGGGAGTCCGCAGGGCGAGTTGCCTCGCGAAGATCACGCCACCAGAAAAAATTGCCATGCGTTCGGCGCACAAAGTTTGCGGAGATGGTGAGATTTTGGGATGTAGAAAGATCGTATTTCAGTTTTGAATACAAACTCCACCGATGGTAAGTATCATTTTGGCGATAGCTTTCATCAACCGTCCTGCCAACGCTGACCAGATAACCCAACGGACCGCTTTTGTCCGAGTATGTGAGCATAGCGCCGCTATTAAAACGGGGTTTATCCGTCCATTGCCATTCAGCGTAGCGGGGCTTGTCATATAAACTTGAAAATAATCGGAACCGCAATTCCGGAGACTGCGAAAAATCTTTTGTAATAACATTGACCACTCCGCCAAGCGCACTTGAGCCGTACAACGCAGAGCCTGCGCCTTTCACCACTTCAATCCTTTCAACCTGGTGAGTCGGGATAGCCTCCCAGTTGATCTCACCGGTATCGCCCGTAATAAACGGCAAGCCGTCCAATAAAAGAAGGACGCGGCTTCCCACTCCTCTGCTATAACCTGTCGAGCCGCGAATGTTTATTTGATCCTGCATTAAATTCACTCCCGGCACGTACCGAAGCGCATCGTCGAGCGTTATGTTGTTTCGCTCAGCGATTGTTTTAGCAGTCACTGTTGAAACGCTTACTGGTACTTCCTGGAGGCCTTGCTCCCTGCGGCTTGCAGTGACAACGATTTCTTTTTCTTGAATCTCGGCGGGCAACAACTGTAAAGAAAGCGAATATTCCTCGCCTTGTTTGATTATAATTCCACTGAACAATTTGCGCTGATAACCGATAAGGGAGGCTTCAATAGTGTATGTTCCAACCGGGACCTTATAAATCTTGAATTCACCATGAGTATTCGTCACGGCACCAAGGAATGTTCCTTTAATGATTACATTAGCACCGGCTAAAGGATTTTGGGTCTCAGCGTCCGTTACTTTCCCCGAAATCGAACCCGTACCGGTCTGGCTCAACGCAGTCGAGAAGCAAGCCAGGAAAAGAATGCTATATGTGATGATCTTTTTCAAAACGGTTGAGGCGGAAGTTTATGAAAACTGACGTTAATATTAATCCCTGGCACAAACTGAAAATCGCCCACCGAGATCGGAATGGGCAATGGGGGGTTATCAGTCGTGCTATACACACCCACAACACGGATGCTCCGCACATTGATCTCATCTCGAAACCGCTGTAATACTCCAATGTACCGATAAGTAGCAGGCGGCACTTTAAATGAATACGAAACAGAATCAACAAAGAATGGAAGGTTGCCATCCAAGGCCGGATAAATATAAATAGTGGGTGGATTGGACAACAAGCCGGAAAATATTTTTACTGAATCAAGCGGATAAACCTGGGAGGCAAAGAGCCATACATTGACCAAACTATCCTGGGGGGGCCAGGTGCCTTTGGCAAAATAAATCGTTCCTCCGAAGCCGGGTTCAACTGCGGGCGGCGGTGCAAGCCCATGGTCGCAAGAATAAAACAAAACTATTATGGCAATAACGGCGAAATATTTCATACGTTCTGGGAAAAAGTAGCAATCGTCTGACTGAAAAGCAACTGATAGAATTTCGAGTAATACGAACGGACGCTGTTCATCCCCTGCTGAAACCGAGTGCCTGTTCTAACACCCGCACAATCGAGGACAAACGCAAAATGAGGTTGGAAATCTTGGCACAGTTGCTTATATTTACAAGTCATAATGAGAATTTCGAAACAGTGCAAGCCACAATCAACGCCGTGAACCTAACAAACAACCCCGGTGGAAAACCACATAAGGAACCCCAACCGGAACGCCAAACGTACGAGCAAGCGTACGTTCGCTCTTTATTTGATGGTATCGCTTATCGCTATGACTTTCTCAATCATTTTCTCAGTTACGGGTTCGATATACTATGGCGAAAGAAAGCCATCCGCCTTCTGAGAGAATTTAAGCCGCGCACTATTTTGGACATTGCGACAGGAACTGCCGATTTAGCAATAGAGGCTGTCCGGCTCCAGCCCGAACATATCTATGGTGTTGATATATCCTCCGCAATGCTTGCCGTTGGACGCAGGAAGATTGCTCAACGCCGGCTCGGTTCTGTTATTGCTCTTCAAGAAGGTCAAGCGGAACAATTGCCATTCCCTGATCACTCGATGGATGCGGTCATGGTGGCATTTGGTGTTCGAAATTTTTCGAATCTTGAGCAGGGGCTTGCGGAAATGCACCGCGTCTTGAAATCGCAGGGCGTTGCAATGATTCTTGAGTTCTCACAACCGCGCAGAACTCCATTGAAGCAACTGTATGGCTTGTACTTCCGAAGAATTCTTCCTGTGTTGGGAGGAGTGGTGTCAAAAAGGCGTGCGGCGTATGAGTATCTTCCTAACACGGTGGCGCAATTTCCCGATGGAGAAGATTTTTTAAAAATTTTAAAGGCAACCGGTTTTCAACAGGTAAAGCACTATCCGTTAACATTCGGCATTGCAACGATTTATTTGGCGACCAAATAACCTTACACAACGAGGAAAGAAATAAGATTCATGATAGAAAAAATTATCCGTGTTGGGCATAGTCCTGATCCCGATGACGCATTTATGTTTTACGGACTTTCCAGCGGTAAAGTTAAAATACCGGGCATTACAATTCAACATCAACTTGAGGATATTCAATCGTTAAATATTCGGGCGTTACAAGGAGAACTTGAGGTCACGGCAATTTCAGCCCACGCATACGCTTATGTTGCGGATAAATATTGGATCATGGCAACAGGAGCAAGCATGGGTGAAGGGTATGGACCGGTTATCGTTTCCAAAAAATATCGCACACTGGATGAGCTTCAAGGCAAAACAGTTGCCACGCCCGGCAAAATGACAACTGCTACATTACTCTTAAAAATTTTTGCGGAAGGAATACACAACGTTGATATTCCCTTCGACCAAATTATGGAGCGTGTCAGCAGCGGCGAGTTTGACGCAGGTCTTTTGATACACGAAGGGCAAATTACTTACAAAGGACAAGGATTTAATAAAATTCTTGATTTCGGCGAACTATGGGCGCGCTTATACGATAAGCTCCCTCTCCCGCTCGGATTAGATGTCGTCAGAAAAGACCTGGGAGAAGAAACAGCGCGGCACCTTTCGCAAGGGTTGCGGCAAAGCATCCACTACGGCTACACACATCAATCTGACGCTATTCCGTACGCCCTCCAATATGGAAGAGGCATCAACACGCAACTTGGCGAGCAGTTTGTTAAAATGTATGTCAGCGAATTAACTGTTAATATGGGAAAACGGGGCAAGCAAGCCCTGGAGCTTCTTTTCAAACTCGGCGCTGAGAGAGAAGTCATACCGGCGGTCCCGAAAATAGTTCTATATTGATATCTGCATGATCGGACTTTTCAAAATATTTGACGCTCACGTCCATTTTTATTCGAATTCCTATTTCCGTTTTCTTGTAAAGCAGAAAACGAACAGGCTTGATATTAACACGGAGCTGCGAAATCTTGCGGCGAAAGGGCATATTGAAATTCCCGGCGAAGACCCAGTTCAGCTTGCGAAGCGCTGGGTAGAAATTATTGATAAATGGAAAATCGAGCGGCTTCTTCTGTTCGGCAGTATGCCCGGTGACGAGGATTCCATCGTCAAAGCAGTGCAGGCGTTTCCTACGCGACTTTCCGGATTCTTTACGGTGGACCCTAACTCCAACGTTCTTATGGAAAATGCTGAGAAGCGTTTGAAACAAGATAAACTGCGCGGCATCCTCCTCTATCCCTCACTGTATCAAATCAGTGTTAACGATCCATGGCTTTATCCTCTGTACGATTTAATTCAGGAGACAAAATCCATTGTCTTCACGCAATTTGGCAAATTGGTCTTGAAGCCGCGGGAGTACGCTTCAATCCCTACAATCGTAAACGAAGAATTTGCCAACCCCAAAGACCTTATCCCCGTCGCTAAAAAGTATCCCGGCATTAGATTTATTATTCCGCACTTCGGGGCTGGGCGATTTGAGGAAACGTTAGAGGTTGGTAAAGAATGTCCCAATGTGTATGTGGATACCGCCGGCTCGAACTCGTGGATGGCAACCCATCCCACGAAGCTGGATCTACGACAAGCGCTCCAAAAAACGCTTGCTGCGTTTGGCACGGGAAGAGTTTTGTTCGGCTCCGATTCCGGTATGTTTCCCCGCGGTTACCGCTATGATATTGTGGATAATCAAACCAAACTCGCGCAAGAGATGCGCCTTCCCCTCTCTGACTCAAAAAAAATTTTCTACGAAAATATAGCCGGGCTGATTGACGGCTAACCCTTCAATTTACCTACAGTATCTCAAAAATGGGTTCTCAAAAGCAAAGTCACCCCGAGCGCCTGCCTGCCGGCAGGCGCTCACCATGACGGCGGGACTCAGTCTGACGGTCTTTTTTGGTATTTTTGAGATACTTTTACTTGCTTTAAATCCCTAAAAATTTTAAGAATATCATAATCAACGCCAACGGATTCAACTGATAAGGAAGGGCAGGAATGCCATTCACGTTGTATGGCATGCCGGTTAATTTGGGGTCTTCGTGAGTCTTCAATCCGCCATAATCCCATTTCGGCAAATGAGAAGCAAACTCCTGCCGTAACGCAAAGCTGAGTGAATCCTCTTTCAGAGCGCCTTGGATGATGGCTTCCCTTAGCAAAATGCCTTTCAATTCAGGATGCAATTGCGCTAACGAATCAATGGTTTCAAGTCTCAAAATTTGGGAAAGTGGTGTTGTGCTGATGTTCGGCGGGCGTAGAAGCCGTAATAAAAGCTGGGATTGTTGACGCTGAATTTCTTGAAATTGTATTTTAAATTGTGAATCAGGAGCGGTTATATTTCGTTTCGGTCGGAGTGTGTTTTGAGCAAAGGACAATGATATGATAAATTGAGAACACAAAATAAAAAAAACTATAACCTGCATTATTTGTTTTGAAAATGCATATAAAAGTTTTTGCATTTTTAAAAGCCTTCAGCTATGCGGCAACTTCAACAGGTTTGTACACTTTCAGAATATCGTACAACGTTGTGCGTTGCGCGGCGGCAAACCCGGACTCGTGAATAAGCTGGATGCACTCCTCTATATTCGTTTTGTTCACAAAATTTGCGGCGGCATGGACGTTTTCCTCCAACAATGTTCCGCCGAAATCATCCGCGCCGAAATGGAGGGCGATTTGTCCCGTTTTCTTCCCTTCCGAAAACCATGAAGCCTGAATGTGCGGAACATTATCCAGATACATTCGGGAGAAGGCAATCATTTGCAAATACCGCGTTGGCGTGGCGTAATGGGGAATGATTTTTTCCAGAGGAGTATTGCCCGGCTTAAATGACCACGGGACGAATGCGGTAAAACCGCCCGTCTCATCTTGGAGCCTGCGCACACTTTCGAGATGCTCGACTATATCTTCATCCGTTTCGAGATGACCGTACATCATCGTTGCCGTTGATTTGTAGCCAATCACATGGGCTTCGCGCATAACGTTTAGCCAATCAGCCGAAGTTCCTTTTTTGTTGCTGATTTTTTTCTTCACACGGTCCGAAAGAATCTCCGCCCCTCCCCCCGGTATCGAACGCAAGCCGGCATCATATAACTGTTTGAGAACCTCGCGAATCGTCAAGCCCGAAACTTGTGCCATCCCGATAATTTCCGATGTCGAAAAAAAGTGAGGATAAATTTGCGGAACCTCCGCCACTGTGCGCTTCACCATGTCCACATAATACTCAAATGGCAGAGCAGGATTAACCCCACCCTGCAGCAATACTGTCGTAACGCCTTTCGCAGCCGCTTCCTTGAACTTCTGAATCATATGGTCAATACTGTAGGTGTACTCCCCTTCTTCTCCAGGATGGCGATAGAATGCGCAAAAAATACAATCAATGTTGCAGATGTTTGTATAGTTGGGGTTGGTATCAAGGACAAATGTTATCTGCTGTAGAGGATTCTTTTTAAAACGAATCTCATTTGCAAGGTCGCCTAAATCCAATAATTCCGCATTGCGAAGAATAAACACTCCTTCTTCCGGAGTAATCCGTTTGCCTGATCTGATGTTCTGAAAAAGTTTTTCTAACGTCATTCGTTCCTCAATAAGCATCATCACAACGAAATAGTATAACCCGCCGCTTTAAGGTCTTTCATAATCGCCAAGCTTGCTTCTTCGAGTTTCACAACAATTGGCCGTATAATAACGCCCGGAATATTCTTGGGCACAGCGACATCGCTCATGTGCAGAGCGCAGACATTATTTTTACCAAGTTTGCCGCCAAAATGCCCCAATTCAAACATCGCGTACGCAAGATCAGCGAAATTAAATATGAAGAAAGCATATTTGGCTTCGGAATTAAATTCTAAATGCTCCAAATCAATCATTTCTCCATGCTGCCTGTCTATCGGTATTTCTTCAAGATTAATCTCGGCAAGAAATTGCGTGAGCTGCGGGCTGAAGTGCAGGTTGAACGGCAGGTTTCGGAGGCGGTTTCAGCACTCGAGCTCCACCTGCGGCAGGCGCTTGCGCAACAGGTTGCGGCGCGGCTTCAACAACCAGCGGGGGTGCCGGGGCGGGAGCTTCCGTCGCCAACTCCGGTGAAGTCTTTAATTTCTCATAAAGCTCTTTGACGCTGACAAGAATAAGCTGTGCGGATACTTGGAAAAAAAAAGCGCCGTTGACATCGCCTAAAACTTTATTTTTGTAGGGAACCCCGATCGGGCCTGCTTGCTCCAATGTTTCGAGGCAAGCTTTCCGCCATTCCAAATATTTATTTTGGAGCCGCGCGTTATACCCTGAGAACTCAAATCCACCAAGCGGGACAAGCTGAGTTCCCGTTGTAACAAGCTGCTCTAATGTTTGCACAAGATTATTCGACATAGGCTATTGTATAAACTCTATCTCAACTGATTGGAGGAGAGAATAAAAAACATCTATCGCTTGCCGTTCCCGCTCCCCAAGACGATAATTGAATCCCTCCAAATATTGAACTGCTTCTTCCGAAGAAAGCCCGATGCGCTTTGCGTGTATGAGGCTGATCTTAGCAAAATCTCCCTCGCCTTTTTCAAGCGCATTCACAATCAAGGAAGATAGCTCCTGTCGTTGCACCTCAGGCAACTCCTTTTTGACAGCCCACACTGCAAAGACGAACGGAAGCTTTTGCCAATCATACCACTCTGTCGCGAGGTCATACACAAGCTCGAAGCCATTTAAACCGGATTTTTTATGCTGTAACGCTTCATCACCTATCAACAGAACGGCATCGAATTCAGCGTAGTTATTTACGCCGGAGTGCATCCGTTCGAAGTTAGCTCTGACACCATATTTTTTCCCGAGCAGAACTTTAAGGAGTTTTACGGATGTCGCCGTATCATCAATGATGCCGACCCTCTTTCCTTCTAAATCCTGCCAGCCGCAATTTGAAAACAGCATGACGCTCTTCACTTGATCGCGTGTTGCGATGCAATACGGAAGGACCTCGAGGGTCTTTTGCTGTCTCAAATAATCTACCAGCGAAAAAAGTCCTGCATCTATCTGCCCTTGTTCAGAAAGCACGCCCATCCTTCGCGGGGTAATCGGCATAATCCTGAATTGCCGCCGCTCAAAATGATGGTAGAACGGAACAGAATTGAGATACGGAATTTTCCCGACAACATTTGACGTGTAGAGGTTCAGCGGATTGTAATAGACATCACGCTCGACGGGTATTTTTCCCGCATCGCGAATAATTTTGATAAGCTGGTCTTTGGCAAGCTTATCAGGACTGACCGCACCGGCATCGTGGGCAATTTTTTCGCCGCCCACAGTTCCATCCATATCATCTGCGCCAAAATTCAACGCGACGGAAGCGACTTCTTCCGTTAGCATCACCCAATATGCTTTAATGTGCGGGAAATTATCCAGCATCAAGCGAGAGACTGCAATCATTTTTAAATCGTCAATTGCGGAGGTGAACTGATTCGTCGGCTTGATACCGGTATCACCTGGTTGGAATGCAAGAGGGATAAACGTGAGAAATCCCCCCGTCTCATCCTGCGCTTCGCGCAGTTTCAACAGATGAATAACGCGCTCTTCGATGGTCTCGATATGACCGTAAAGAATCGTGCTGTTGGTCGGAATGCCCATTTTGTGCGCCGCTTTGTGGACATCGAACCAAGTCTTTGCGCCAATTTTCGAACTGAATAAACGCTTGCGAACGCGCTCGGAAAAAACTTCCGCGCCACCGCCGGGCATCGTGCGCAAACCCGCATCTTTAAGCTGGCGCAGTACTTCCTCTATCGGCAGTTTGAATTTTTTATGGAAGAAATCTATTTCGACTGCGGTAAAGGCTTTGATATCGAGGTTGGGGAAATTCTTTTTTATCTGGCGAAGCATTTCGAGATAATATTCCCACTTCCAGTCCGGGTGCAACCCGCCCGTGATGTGAACTTCATGAATCTCCGGCGTGAGCTTATGGAGAATTTCATGAATCGTCATCTCATACGCATCCGGCTGGCCTGCTTTTGTGGCAAAGTCACAGAATTTACACGCAAGGACGCAAATATTCGTCGGCTCGATCTTTTGATTGAGAACAAAATACACCGCATCACCGCTGCGCTCGCGTTGCACGTGGTGAGCCATCTTGCCGAGCGAAATAATATCATGCGACTTGAACATCGCAACGCCATCTTCCAGCGTCAGCCGCTCGCCTTTTTGCACCTTATCCCAAATGGGGATGAGGTTTTTATCTCTGAAGTAAATTGTCTCTGTCATGTATAATACTATTTCTCAGATAAATAATGTCATTTCTCAACCAGTTAATCATAACCCAGACCCCCTGCTCCGATTCATCCCATAAAACGGGATAAATCGTCGCGTCCCCCTTATTAAGGGGAACAAAAAGCTTCCACCCAATTCAAACCCAATAGCTTTCCCAGCGTTGGTCAACTTTTTTTATAATTTTGTCCGGCATCGTCAGCGGGTCAGGATAACCTTTTTTCCATGTTGCGTCAATCCCCATCACGCCTTTATAGACCGGCGAGATGCCGATAAGTTTTTGTTCTGTAAAAACAACATCGCGCTCGCAATCGAAACGCGTAAAAACTCCCCAAATATAATTTTCCTGATCGTGAATATTTACATCTTCGCTCACTGCCGCAATCATTTTAAAATGCTGAAGCTCTTTTTTCCCTACTAACTTCTCTACTACTTGCCTTCCATCCTTTTTGACTTTGACGAGCAGGAGACAATCCTCGATGGCTCTAGCATCTACAATTCGTCTGTCAAGCGATTTGAGATCTGGGATATGGAATATGGGCTTGGAGCCTCGTTTGCTGATTTTAGATTCATCTCGTAATCGCTGTTTTCTTGTTGCATCGAGAATCATTTTACTGCCAAGTTCCATGGTATAGCTTGTGAAATCAAGCGTATCCAGCGGAACTTTCGGCAAGAGGACAAAATCAAAATGCGGATCGAAATGGTCTCGAATCTCCCCCAACACTGATTTCCAATATCGTACATCCACATTGGGCGAAACGAGAATCAAGCATTTCGTCAACGAAAGTTGGCCTGTCCCAAGCAACCCGAGCGCGGCTTTCATCGCCTCTTTTTTGTAACGCTCCTCGATCGAGACCACAAGAAGATTGTGAAATCCTGCTTCGTAATACGCCCACACATCTTTGACTTCTTTGTGAATCAACCGCGCAAGCGGACCCAATATCTGCTGTGTTGCATCGCCTAAAAATTTATCCTCCATCGGAGGAATGCCGACAACCGTCGCGGGATATATTGGATTGCGGCGATGAGTGATTTTTTTCACATGAAACACCGGAAACTTCGCCGCACTGGAATAATGCCCAAAGTGATCGCCAAATGGTCCCTCCATCCGTCTTTCCTTTCGAGGAACAATGCCTTCCAGCACAAACTCCGCTTGAGCCGGGACGGCAACCGAGATGCTCTTGCCCTTTGCCATTGGAATCGAAGCGCCTCGAAGAAACGCCGCGAACAGCACTTCATCAATCCCCTCCGGCAAGGCGGCAACCGTGGCGAGAAGCAACGCGGGGTCTGTTCCAAGGGCAACCGCAACTTCCAAATCTTCGCCCAGTTGCTCCGCGCGATGATAATGGAACCCGCCGCCCTTCTGGATTTGCCAATGCATGCCGGTAGTCTTGCTATTGTACACATGCAAACGGTACATGCCAACATTTCGCTTGCCGTCAACAGGATCATACGTAAACACCTGGCCGAGCGTAAAAAATCTTCCGCCGTCATTAGGCCAACAAGTTTGAATTGGCAATGCATCGAAATTCGGTTCTGAAACAACTTCCTGAGAAAACCCTGATGATACGTGCTTCGCCTTTGCGGAAACAAACCGCTTGAGCATCGCTTTATTTTCCCATAGGGTAGCAAGTTTCGGAGGCATCACTCGCTCGATGAAACTTATCAGCTCTTCCCCGATTTGTTGAGGATGTCTTCCCAACGCGTGTTCAATGCGTCGTTCGCTTGCAAAGGCGTTGATAACGAGAGGGACTGTGGAGCCTTTGACGTTTTCAAAGAGCAGTGCAGGTTTGCCTTCTTTCAGTGCCCGCGTGGCAATTTCTGTGATCTCTAAATATGGATCAACTTCCACCGTCACTCGATGAAGCTCATGGATGGATTCGAGATAGCGAACAAACTCACCGAGCGCTGGAAAGGTCATGAAATTATATTGAGTAATCTAAAAAGCAGTTTAGAAGCTATCTCAAAAAAATGCGCTAATAGTATTTTAAACGGGTTTGCGCTCGATGCGCACTTTTGCGCCATCTTTTGGGCGCATCCCTGCCTGCGACAGGCAGGCGCCTTCGGCGGAAAAACCCGTAATATTATTTTAACTTTTTGTCCACGTCCTAAAGGACGTGGTTATAACCCCGACCTTCAGGTCGGGGGAGAAGAAGAAAAAAGCAAGGGCTTTAGCCCTGATCAACAAAGATAGTTCTAAGACGATTTCAGTTTCGTGTCACTCTAACTCCTCAGCCCGCCACCCTTTTGATTCTCTTACGCCAATAACGCCAAGCACTTTATCAACAAACGCCTGCACATATTCCTCTACCGTCTTCGGAACAAAATATAACGGAGAAGAAATTGGCATAATGATAGCGCCGTCACGCGAAAGCTTGGCGCATTGCTCCAGGGAAATCGTGGATAGCGGCGTCTCTCGAACGCATATCACAAGCTTCCATCGTTCTTTTAATGCCACTTGCGCCGTCCGCGTGATGAGCGTGTCGCCGATTCCCGATGCAATTTTGCCCAACGTTGAGGAAGAGCACGGAAGAATCACCACCGCGTCGATATGGTTCGAGCCGGATGCCAGCGGCGCCGCTAAATCATCGTCGGAAAATTCTCGCTTGACATACGGCAGCAAGTCCTTTGTACTGATGCCAAGCTCATCTTTCAAAAGCACTTTTCCCCACTTACTAACGACGAGATATTTATCCCCCTCGCATTGTTTTAAAAATTCTTGAGCATACACCGCGCCGGAAGATCCCGTAATGCCGATAACGATTCTCATGGGAACAGCACCCCGGCAACAACCATCCCAAGGATCGCAAACCCAAGCACGGCGTTAATTCTGAAGAACGCTAACTCGACGTCGTTGGCTTTTTTCTGCTCAAGATAGAGAAGGAAACCGGAAAGCACCAAAAACGGTAGTGCCGCAATCGCTTTAATATACACGGCAAACAGAATCGCCAAAATTCCAAATGCCAACAAATGAAGAAATCCTGAAATCTTAAGCGCGGTTATTTTCCCGTATCGAGAAGTGAAGGAATACAGCTGTTCCTCTCGATCAAACAGTTCATCGAGCGTAGAATAAATTATATCGAAGCCTGTGACCCAAAACAGCGTGAAGAACGAAAGCAATAATCCCGGTACGATGTTATCAGCCGATTGCTGAACAGCAAACCATCCTCCCAACGGAGCCATGGCGAGACCGATTCCGACTCCAAAGTGCGCAAGCACGGTGAATCGCTTCATGTACGGATATACAATGAAGACGACCAACGGCAGTGGCGATAGTGCAAGACAGAATGGTGAAATCAGAGCGGCAGAGCCGAGGTACAGCGCAGCTCCAACGGCAAGAATTACCATAGCCTCAACAACATTCATCCGACCGCTGGGTAGTTCCCGAATCGCCGTTCGTGGATTGCGCTTATCAATCTCCCGATCAATGATGCGATTAAGGGCGAGAGCGGCGGTTCGTGCGCCTGTTGCCGCCGTTAAAATCAGCATCAATAATTTTAATGTAGGAGGCTCTTTCGCCGCAAGAAAAGCGCCACTGTAAATAAGTGGGAGCGAAAAAAGGGTATGCTCGATTTTGATGAAATTTAAAAACTTCTTGACCTGTGGTGACAAAATGCCTTACCTGCTTTCAATGAAATAATAAAATGGGCTTTAAATATAGCAGAAAAAGCAAACTTAAGCAAGGAGTAGACCAGTGAGGAATTTCAAAGGCGAGATGTGCTAAAAGAAAAACCCAACCGAATATGTTGGGTTTTGCGTCATACGAACATTTTCAATTACCGCACAATGCTTCCGGTCGGTAAATCGTCAAGAATTGTAACAACTGATAATTTTCCATTGTCATCATTGGCGGCAAGCAACATCCCTTGCGACTCTTGTCCCATTAACTTTGCAGATTGGAGATTTGCAACAACGACAATGAGCTTCCCCACAAGTTGTTCCGGCTGGTAATGTTGCGCAATGCCGGCGACAATTTGTCGCTTTTCGGAACCGATTTCCACCTGTAGCCTCAAAAGTTTTTCCGATTTCGGAACTTTTTCCGCCGCTATCACACGCGCCAACCGAAGATCAATTTTCTTAAAATCATCAAGAGCGATCATGGGCTTTATTTCGGTGGTTTGCTGAAGTTTTTGAGGAGCAGGTGCGTCGCTTAACGCTTGAATAACATCTTCAATCTGTTTGTCTTCTATTTTCGTCACAAGAATTTCCGGTTTATTGAGTATATGACTTTCCGTGAGTTTAAGAGTGCCGGCACTATCCCAACTTTCCTCTTGCAAGGCAGTAGTGATATTTAACGTTTTCCACATGCGCTCAGATATTGCCGGGGTAACAGGTTGAAACACAACCGCTAATGAGCGGACGATTTGGAGACAGATATGAAGCGTCGTTGCACATTGATCGGGATTAGATTTAGATGTTTTCCACGGCTCGCTATCGTTAAAATATTTATTTGCCGCACGGGCAAGGTTCATTGATTCGACAACGCCATCGCGGAACTTGTATCGTTCGTAAAAGTCGCCAATCTTTGCCGGGGTTTCTTTGAGAAAAGCAATCATCTCCTTATCAATTTTCTCCAATGCCCCAAGCTTAGGAACTTTGCCGCCGAAATTCTTTTCTGTAAACGCGACCGTACGATTGACGAAGTTGCCTAAAATATCGGCAAGCTCGTTATTTGCGCGCGCTTGAAAATCCTTGAGATAAAAATCACTGTCGCGGGATTCCGGTAAATTAAACGCTAACGTATAGCGCAAGGGATCAGCAGGGAAAAATCTAAGAAAATCCTGCAGGTCAATTCCCCACCCGCGGCTTTTTGAAAATTTCTGTCCTTCAAAATTTAAAAATTCATTTGCAGGGACATTTTCCGGAAGCACGTATTGTTCTTTTCCTCCGTCATTCCAACCCATAAGCATTGCAGGAAAAACGATGCAATGGAATACAACATTATCTTTTCCAATAAACGCCACATACTTCGTATCCTCTTGCTGCCAATAATTTTTCCACGCCGCGGGGTTGCCCTGCCTCGCTGCCCACTCCTTCGTGGATGAAATATAACCGAGCACCGCATCGAACCAAACATAGATGACTTTTTTCTCGTAACCCGCAACAGGGACGGGCACTCCCCAACTCAAATCGCGCGTTACCGCCCTATCCTGCAATCCTTCCTTAAACCAACTTTCGCAATAGCGCAACACATTTTCTTTCCAACCATCGCGCTTGGAACGTTCCGCGATATACGATTGTAAGCGCGTCTGAAATTCTCCTAACGGAAAATACCAATGCGATGTAGCTTTAACAATGGGCATCGCGCCGCAAATTTTGCACTTCGGATCGATAAGCTCAACCTGATTAAGCCACGTTCCGCAGTTTTCACACTGATCTCCTCGCGCTTGGGTGTATTTGCAATTGGGACATGTTCCCTCCACATACCTATCCGCAAGAAACATTTTATCCTTTTCGCAATATAATTGCTTCTCTTCCTTTTCACGAAGAATTTTTCGGCGGTGGAGCTCTCGGAAAAATTCTTGAGTAACTTCATAATGAAGCGGGAGCGAAGTGCGGGAATAATTATCGAAACTCATGCCAAAGTTCTCGAACGCTGTTTTATTGAGGGCATGGTAGCGGTCAACGACGGCTTTGGGGGTGATTTTTTCTTTTTCGGCGGTGACGGTAATTGCGACTCCGTGCTCGTCGGAACCACAAATGAACACAATATCGCGCTTCTTAAGCCGCTGATAGCGGGCGTAAATATCCGCAGGCAAATAGGCTCCGGCAAGATGCCCTAAATGAATCACGCCATTTGCGTATGGCAAGGCGGCGGTGACGAGGATTCTTTTAAACTTTGAATTCACGTGTAAAAACTCAAGTAAGGTAACTATATTTATGAAATTTGGAGTTACTCCGTTAAGAAGATATTTTTCTTAGAATATTTTCTTCCATCGCTTGAATGCCCTTACATCCTCAGCACTCAATTTAAAAAACTCACCTTTAATTCTCTTTTCTTTAAAACGATTATGCCAATATGCTTCGATTCCGGTCGGATCGTCTGTTTCAATAGCGTGGATACACCTAGGCGGTTCGGGTTAGAGTAATCCATTCTGTAATTCGGCTTTGCGTCTTTCAACATTATTTGTTTTACCAATTTTATAATATTGACCTGATTCGAAAAGGTAAACCCACCCTTTACTTTGACCAATATTCAAATTATCGTCGTCAGTTTCAGTCTTTGAACTTCCAATAATCTCCCTACAAATCTCAACTACATCGCTGTATCCTTTTTGAGTTGCATACTTGGATATTTCCAAAGCGGTATTTTTTTTATTACCAAACTGCTGCATTGTATTCTTGTTTGGAAAACCCCGATCAGTATTACATTTAACAGATAATTCGCCTGACGTAGGGTAATGACCAAGCTCTCGCATGAGGGCTATCCATTTATCGAAAAGGAACTCTTCGTCATAGGCTTTTGGGCGAGTATTTGGTTTAAAACCAGCTTCACGTTGAGCATCACCAAATCTTGCCCAAAACTTTCCCCACTCATAAGGTCTTATGCCTGTTTCCTTTTGGAACTTTCTCCTACCAAGAGGAACGCCACCGCTTTCTTTGGCAGTTCGGCGTATTGCATCAAGAATGTTTTCTTTGGTGGAATGACTCATAGCCAATCTATGTGTGACACAAATGCTTTACTAATACACATGCCGCTCCGTTAGGAGCGGGACTGTTTATAGAATCATCATAGTAAAATCACCAAGCCCCATCGGGGCGACCTGTGGATTCGTCTTCAAGCCAGTTGAAAAGATATTTTGTGTTGTACTCAACGGCAAAATCCTTTAGCATATTCAGGTATTCTTCTTTAAACGTCGCTTTCCGATGATGCTCCTCCTGATTCTGAATGTATTTTACCACCCGGTCAATCTCTGAATGCGAGTGAGAAAATGCACCAAATCCTTCCTGCCAATTAAATTTCCCACGAACCCATCTCTGCTCGTTTATGAATCCGGATGATCCAGCTTTAACATCTCTTACAAAGTCGGAAAGCGCGAGCGTTGGCTTCAGTCCGACAAAAACATGCATATGGTCGGGCTCGCAGTTGATACTAATGAGTTTCTGTCCGCGCTTTTTTACAATTCCCGTCGTGTATTTGCACAGTTCCTCTTTGTGCTGACGTGGGATCAAATTCTGCCTTCCCTGCACTGCAAAAACAATATGGACATAAACTTGTGTGTAGGTGTTAGCCATAGCGCCTTTGCTTACTTGACAGGCCGCTCCTACGGAGCTATCTCCTTTTTCCTTGATAATACTATAAACAGCTCGTCCCTATCGGGACTCAAAAACACATAGTGCACTGATCCCTTAAACAACGCCGAGGAAATGTCAAATCTTCCCGCCTACTACTCTTGAAGTACAATAGCTTCTTTCAAATCGAACACTAAGTTAGTTAAGACAAGAGGAAGATAGACGTTTTTATCAACAAGAGCAATGCTGTCTTCTACACGGCCTAACGCGGCGATAAGGTCGGCGTGCGGAAATTTTTGGACAAAGCTTTTCAAATCTTTTGCATGGTCAACATTCATAAGCCCGGCTTCTCCCTGCTCGCGTAACACAAGCGCATCGCGCAACCAGACCTGCAATAATTTAAGCCATCGCTCAACAGCGGAACGGTCACCCGAGGCGCTCATCCGCTCGATCTCCAACGAAAGCGGAATCTTTTGAGAACCTAACACCAATCGTAAAAATTGCACTACGCTCTGCCTCTCCGTTACCATATCAACGGAAAGCATTTCGCAAGCCCTTGTGTAACTTCCATAGGAAAGCCGTGCAGCCAATGCGGCTTGTTCGGGTTCGGCATTCAATCGGGCAACGAGAGCTTTACTGATTTCCTCTTCACTCAAAGGATCAAACTGAACAAGCTGGCATCGTGAAACAATGGTGGAAAGCAATTGCTCTTTCTGCGACGAAGTCAGGATGAGCACAGTCTCGGGAGGCGGTTCTTCCAATGTTTTCAACAATGAATTGCTTGCCTCGGCATTCATCATCTCGGCGTTGGAAACAATGAAAATCTTTTTCCCTCCTTCAAAACCGGAGAGCGCGGCTTCGCGCCTCAGATTTCGGACGCTGTTGATTTTGATAAAATTCGATTTCGGGATTTCAATACGATGATAGGGATTTTCAGCCTTCAGGCGAATCTGTTCCCGCACGGTTTCAACTTGTTCTTGAGTAAGAACATCAATCGGATCATCGCCGGATTTTTCACTCTTCCCAACCGGCAACGAGAAAATAAGCTGAATATTCGGATGCTGAAGCACATCAACTTTTTTACAACTTGGGCACTCACCGCACGCTTCCGCTCCGCCCCGAACGCAATTTAAGACGCGGGCAAATTCGATAGCAAGCGCATCTTTTCCAACGCCTTCTGCTCCGTACAATAAATATGCATGCGCGATCGTTTTGCCGGCGATGGACCGCTTCAGCAATTCTTTAATGCGTTCTTGGCCTATGACTCTATCCCATCCCATACACTACCCTAAAATGCGTGACCAATGCCAAAGTGCGGCACAAAATTCGAGAGCGTCTCCGTAAAAAATTTCCTTTGCGTAATCCATCGTCCATCAATTGGAGCGTCAGGATCATACACTCGAAATCCAAAATCTATCCGAATAGGACCCGCTACCGTATCGTAACGAATGCCGATACCTGCGGCCATGGCAACTTCATTCAAGCGAATATTTTTCACTTCTTTCCACACGTTGCCCATATCGTAGAACAAGACAAACGAAAATTTATTGAATTCAATAAATCCCCACCGCCCCGCATCTTTCAATAAATTCCATCGTGCTTCTAAGTTCCCCTCAAAGAGGGCATTACCCCCCTCACTTGCGGGATAGACAGCACCAAGCTCGCGCGCCTTCCATCCACGGACACTGCCACTGCCGCCTGCAAAAAATCTCCGGTTAATTGGTATTGGTGCGGGTGAATGACCGTACAATTCTGCAAAACCGCCCCGCAAGCGCAACGCCCATATCAATTTTCTTTGGCCGGATGGATCCCAGTACCATTGCCCCAGTCCGGAAACTTTTATATAACGAGAATACGGTAAATCAGAAATTCCACCGATTGCCGCGGGCAACAACCCCGCTTCTTCAATGGAGGTGGAATGTAAAAAACCCGCTGAGGGATAGAACACGTCATTGCGCTTATCGCGCTGCAATGTAACCGCGATGATCGAGTTAAACTGCGGGCGACGGTCAATGCTTAATGAATCGAGAAACAGCGCACCCGTTTTCGCATCAATAGGCTCATAGCCAATGCGCTCCAGGTTCCAATCAATGGATGCAGTAGTATAGGTTGCCGTTTGCGATAGCACTCTCAAGCTTCCGCGCAGAATTGGATTAAAATAATATTTGTGCCGTTTATCCACCATGACGGAAAGCGAAGGAGTAAAGCTGGTTTTGTTATTCAAGAAATAAGGTTGCGTCATTTGCGCGGAAATTTCGGCATTGCCGATGACGCTGCTATCACGCAATCCCGTCCCTCCAAAGACGCGCTTGAATTCCACATCTTGAATGGACTGTAATTGGACGCGGAAACGGGTAGAAAAATTTCTGGCTCCGCCGTAAAAATTCCTGTTATTGTACCCGATTCCCATTAAGATATTAAATGCGTTGTTTTCATCGTTCACGCCGATTTCGGGCAGCAATTCCTGGAACGGACGAGACCTGACGAAAACTCGTGTAGGCACTTCCAACAAGCTATCGGTCTGGGAACCGACAACCGCCTCAATTCTGGAAGCTTCGAACACCCCAAGCCGGTTCAAATTGCGCTCACTATCAACCTTTTTCGACTCGTTGAAAAAATCGCCCCGTGCAAAATCGAGATGCCTGCGAATCACGTCATCCTCGACGCGCCCGACTGCGGTGGAATCTTGTTGAATGGCGATTATCCCAAACTGATAACGCTTGCCGGGCGTGAAGGCGAACGAAAGCTTAATGTTGTTCGTCGAGGCGTAGCGCACTGGGAGAACGCTATCAACGCGCACGCCGACATAGCCGTTATTAAAGAACGCGTTCACAATGCGCGCTCGTTCCGCAACGACCCGATCCATAATAAACGGATCGCCCACTTTGACGAGAGGGTTTTGGGTAATCTCTTCCATAAGGTCGTTCGGCAAATCAGAAAAACCGAGAAGCTTGAGCGTATCAATCAAGGAACGCTTTCCCTCATCAATCCGAAATGTCAATTCGACACTTTTATTGTTCAGATTGACTGCAATGGCAGTATCAATCTTGCAATTAAAAAAACCTTGATCCTGATAAAACGCCTGAAGGCGTATGTAGTCCGCCTCGAAGACAATCGGATCGAAATACTCCGGCTTGTCGCCTAGTTTCTCGCTGATTTTATAAAGGAATTTCCAAATTCCGGAAGGGGTTTCACGCATTTGGAGCGTTGCAATAAGCGCATCATCCCGCAATTCCTCATTCCCTTCGAAACGAATTTTCGCAACTTCCAATTCACGCCATGGAATTTGTGAATACGCTACGCTCCATACGCACGCTATGATGCAACAAAAGATTATAAGTCGGTATTTCATTCGCTCGATTCAAAAAAAAACCCAGCCGAAGGTGCTGGGTTAACTCTTATGCTATCCGCTCTTTCGCAAAGAACAAACTGTCCTTTGCACAAAAGCCGCGATCAGCAGTGAGCCAAAGGCTCACCCCTGCCTGCGGCAGGCAAGCGCCTCTGGCGGATTAGTATTCTTTGTCGTCTTCAAAAAAGAAATCTTCATCGGTAGGATAGTCGGGCCAGATTTCTTCCATACTTTCGTATGGTTCCTCGCTATCCTCAAGTTCCTCAAGATTCTGGATGACTTCAATCGGTGTACCTGTTCGTACCGCGTAATCAATTAGTTCCTCTTTTGTGGCAGGCCATGGTGCATCGTCTAAATACGATGCCAGTTCGAGAGTCCAAATCATCGTTACTCATCTCCTTCAAATCCCGTCATTTTAATTCCAATAATTAGATTGTAGAGCGCATCAATGGTTTAATCAAATACAGCAAGCTGATTTTTGCTTTCCTTGAACGCTACGCTATCAAAGAAATAATCAACCGGGTTTTGAAGAACACCATGGAGCCGAATTTCATAATGTAAGTTGGGACCGCTCACTAAGCCGGTGCGCCCCGACCGTGCGATAAGGTCGCCGCGCTTTATCTGCTGCCCCGCCCGCACAAGAACATTACTCAAATGCGCATACAACGAGGTGTAGCCATAGCCATGGTTAATGACAACCATAATGCCATAACCGGCTTCTGTACGCCCTGCCGATTGTACCACACCATCGCCGCTTGCATACACCGCTGTGCCGACGTCGTTCGTTATGTCGAGTCCCTCATGAAACTTCATCACGCCGTAGACAGGATGCACCCTCATACCAAACCCATGGATAGAAAAATATCCCTCCATCGGTTTGATTGCAGGAACGCAGGAGAACTTTATTTTATTCGCTTCATATCCATTCACAGCTTCTTTGTAACTCGCCTGTTGAAGTTGCAGCTCACGCTCAGCTTGTTCAACTGATGTGTTCAATTGCTGCAGCAATTTATTTACACCGCTGGAAACACCAAAATCAAATCGCGCATCCGTTCCGCCGAAACCGGCTTTTCTCGTATCCTCATCTATCTTTGGTAAATCTACGAGGAGACGAAGCTCATTACCTTGTTCGTTCAAGGCGATTAGTTTCTTTTCCAATCCTTGAAGTCTGCTTGCTATCGTCTTCAATTGACCTTTAAGAGCGAGATTTTCCGCGACGAGCACGCGGTTTCTTTGGAATCCTAATCCCACTGCATCATCAAAAAACTGATTAAGCTCGAAGCCAAGAACCAACAGCACCATGCCCGCGATAATAGCCAAGGACGCAAACTTGGTTTTAAACCATCTCGCTTCGATGAAATTCAGAGAACTGTTTGAATAAAAATATAATTTAAATCTGCTCATTCAACTCTAGGTTTGTTTTTGTCCCTACAGATTTCGAGAAAGCGGTGTTTCAATTAGAAGAGGTGTTTCATTAAAAAAGCTGTCCGAAAATAGGAAATTATTGAGGTTTTGTCAAGCAATTTGTCGCATGTTATTCAAAATCATGCTCAAAATAGTCAATAGCGCGTTTTCCTTTTGATTTTTCGGCTATTGCGGCATCAAGACGCTTGGAAAATTCCTTTGGCGCATCATATCCATAATGTCTCAAGAGATAATCAAGTGCAATAACCTCAACAATAACGGTTATATTTTTACCTGGGAAAATAGGCAACTTGACGTGGGGTATTTCAACATCAAGAATCGAGATGTTGCCGTGATCAAGCCCTGTGCGCGTATAATCAGCATCCTGTTTCCATTCTTGCAACTCAACCGCAATTTCCAAGCGCTTTTGGAACCGAATAGAGCGAATGCCAAAAATGGAACGAATATCAATAAGCCCAAGCCCGCGAATTTCCATAAAATGCTTCACAACGTCGGTACCCGCACCGATAAGGATGCCTTCTCCCTTTCTGGTAATCATTACAACATCATCTGCAACTAATCTGTGACCCCGCTCAACAAGGTCCAGTGCAATCTCACTTTTTCCTATGCCCGACCTTCCCGCCAACAGCACGCCAATCCCATACACATCCATAAATGAGCCATGCAGAACAGTTTGCGGCGAAAACTGATCGTCCAGAAAATCGCTCAGAAAATATACCAGTTTTGTGGTTTCGAACTGTGATCTGAGCACGGCAACGCCCCGCTCCGTGGCAATACGGACCAACTCATCATCAATCTTATTGTCATTGGTGATGATAATACAGGGAATCTCAAACTTAAAAATTGTCTCGAACACTTTAATCCGTTCGGCAAGACTCAGATGGTGCAAGTACTTCATTTCCGTATTGCCGAAAACTTGAACGCGATCGTACGTAAAAAGCGCAACGTAGCCTGCGAGCGCAAGTCCGGGACGGTGAATATTCTTGTCGCGTATTTCCTTTTCAAAGCCCACCTCACCGTTGATACTGCTTAATTTCAGACGGCTCTTGTTTCTCTCAAACAAAAATCCAACGGTAATGCTTTGCTTACGAGTTTCTTTTAAGTTTTCTAACCCCATAGGAGTTACTCCGTTTGTGATTACTCTTTTTCGCGGATTTTCCGGACTTGTTTTCGGTCTTTTGCATGGAGTTTATCTTTATATTTCTTTAGCCGCACGCTCACCTTCGTTATTGCGCCATCAATGGATTTGAAGAAATCATCCGTCCTTGCTACTCCCGTCAGCTTCGTTCCGTACACAGAAAGGATCACCTCGGCAACTTTGACGCTGTTGCGGGCTTTTTCAAAACTTAAAATAACATCGCCCTTAATGATCCCATCGTAATACCGTAAAAGTTTTTCCACAGAATCTTCAGCATATTCATTGAGCGAATCATGCGCTTTAAAATGTCGTGATGTTACTTTAATGTTCATCGTTGTACTCCTTTTTGTATCCGATAGTGAACGGTAATAATCCCTATGCTTTGGGGTGAGCTTGCCGATACACTTTTTTCATTTGTTCCGTTGATATGTGTGTATATACCTGCGTTGTCGAAAGGCTTTCATGTCCCAACAACTCTTTTACCGCTCGCAGGTCGGCTCCGTTGTTTAACAAATGAGTCGCAAACGAATGGCGAATGACATGCGGCGATTGTTTTTTAACTTCTGAAACTTTCCCTATATAACGTTTTACCATCCGAATAACAGCTTGAGGATAAAACCTTCTACCGTCATCCATCACGAAGAGAGCAACTTGATCGCTTCCCGTTCGCTGTTTCTTCTGATGGATATGTCTATCAACAAGATATTCCTTAAGCGCGGTAATGGCTTTTTTCCCTACGGGGAGAATCCTCTGCTTGCTCCCTTTACCGGTTACCTTGACTGTCGTATTGGCGAGATCAACGTCTAATAAATTAAGATTGATAAGCTCACTCAACCGTATGCCACTGCTATAAAAAAGCTCGAGTATGGCGGCATCGCGCCGTCCTTTCTCCGTCTCTCCATCCAACGAATGAAACAACGCTTCCGTGCTTTTCTCATCTAAAAACGTCGGGAGGAGTTTTTCCAGCTTCGGAGAAACGAGTGTAAGCGTTGGGTTTGAGTCTGTGAGACCGCGCCTTTTTGTATAACGAAAAAACGACCGTAATGATGCAATTTTACGCGCAACGGTGCGCTTTGTAAAACCTTTCTGAAGAACCGAGCTTAAATACGAACGAAGGGTATCTTTATGAACTTTCTTGAGAGAACTGATTCTATGTTCTTTGAGGAACGAAAGGAAATCCGATAAATCCGTATCGTAGGCGAGGATCGTGTTCGAAGAATACTTGCGCTCGACCTCAAGATATTCGAGAAAATCCCTGACAATGTCGTTCATAACAGGAGCAAACCTCAGATTGAATAACGACGAAGCTATGCGCTTACCGCTACTTCTTCCTTCACAAATTCCTCTTTGCACTCAGGGCATTTGAGATATTCCCCCTTTGCTTGAGAGTATTTTAAAACTACATACGACGAGCCGCAACTGGTGCAGGCTTGATCAACGGGTTTATCCCACGAGGCAAAATCGCAATCGGGGTAGCGCGTGCATCCGTAAAACGGACGCTTACCTTTCTTAGTCTTTCGCTCAAGCATTTCCCCCTCCTTGCATTTCGGGCACTTGATGCCCATGGAAATGGGCTTCGTATTCTTGCATGTCGGATAATTTGAGCACCCGAGAAACGTCCCGAACCTGCCGGCTTTGACAAGCATATCACCGCCACAAAGATCGCATTTCATGCCGACAAGATGCTGATGTTTCTGCTGGTCTGCCGCAAGAGGTTTTGTGGTTTTGCATGCCGGATAACCGGAGCAAGCCATAAATCGTCCGTTGCGGCCCCATTTGATGATCATGGGCTTGCCGCACACTTCGCACAACTCATCGGTTTTTTCCTGCAACGACTTCTTAATTTTCGGTGCGTTCTCTTCTACTTTTTGTAAATCGGTAATGAATGGCCCATAAAAATCCTTCATCACTTTCACGTAATCCTGCTTTCCCGATGCAATCGTGTCAAGTTCGGCTTCCATCAGCGCTGTAAACTTCACGTTGAAAATATCGGGAAAATACTGCACGAGTAATTTATTGACTTGCATGCCCAGTTCTGTAGCGTACAGTTTTCTATCTTTGTGCTCGACGTATTTACGGTCAATGACCGTGCTGACAATCATAGCATACGTACTCGGTCGCCCGATGCCAAGCGATTCCAACTCTTTCACCAGACTGCTTTCAGTAAATCGCGGCGGCGGCTTGGTAAAGTGCTGTCGCGGAAAAATATTTGTCAGCTTTGCTTTTTGACCTGCCGCAAGATTTTCCGGCAAGCGAGAGACCGGGTCCTCGTCCTCTTTCTCACCGCCATTTTCTTCTACCATATCATCGTACACTTGCAAAAAACCACGGAAGGTGGGTTTTTGGTCTGTTGCCCGGAAGAGATAGTCTCCGCCTTTTACATCAACAGAAATTTGTTCGAACTGCGCCGGAGCCATCTGGCAGGCAACAAAGCGATTCCAAATCAGCTCATACAACAGATACAGGTCTTTATCGAGATATTGCTTTACTTCCTTGGGGGTGAATTTTAATGATGTGGGGCGAATAGCCTCGTGCGCATCTTGCGATGCCTTCCCTTTTTTGAACAAACGCGGCTCCTTCGGAACATATTCTTTTCCGTAGTTCTCCAAAATATATTCGCGAGCTTGCGTTACTGCTTCCGCACTTAAACGAGTGGAATCCGTACGCATATAGGTAATCAAACCCGTAGCGCCCTCATCACCGACTTCAACTCCCTCGTACAATTTCTGCGCCAGCATCATTGTCCGCTTTGCGGAGAAACGGAGTCGCCGCGCCGCCTCTTGTTGCAATGTGCTTGTGATAAACGGAGCAGGGGCGTTACGCTTTACAGGTTTCTTCTCAACATTACTAATTTCAAATTGCTGCTTTTCAATATCCTGAAGATACCCCTTCATCGTTGTTTCATCAGGAATGCGGGGGTCTCCACCGGCTACCTTCATCAGCTTTGCGAGGAACGGCTCGCTCTGCACGGTTTGGAACTCACCGGTAATTGACCAGTACTCTTCCGCAACAAACGCATTGATAGCCTCTTCCCGCTCGCAAATCAATCGTAGTGCAACCGATTGGACCCGTCCGGCGGAAAGGCCGTAGTACATCGTCTTCCAGACAAATGGGCTTACTTTGTATCCGACAATGCGATCCATTGCGCGGCGTGCCTGCTGGGAAAGAACAAGATGGGTATCAATTTTCTTAGGATGTTCCATCCCCTCTTTCACACCCGCGGCGGTAATTTCATGGAAAAGAACGCGCTTAATGTTCTTGTTGACGTCTTTAATCTCATCGGCAAGATGAGCCGCTATCGCTTCTCCTTCACGGTCAGGGTCAGTTGCGATGAACACATTTTTCGCCTTCTTCGCTTTTTCCCGGAGCTTTTCGATAACGTCAATTTTTCCTTCGATATTTTCATAGACAACATCGAAACCATTGTCTACATCAACGCCTAATTTACTTTTGGGCAAATTTTTGATGTGACCCACCGAAGCCTCGACAATATAGTCTTTGCCGAGGTATTTATTGATGGTCTTGGCTTTAGAAGGTGATTCTACTATGATAAACGATTTTTCCATGAACCCTGCTTTTAATGAATTGTATCGTCACTATTCAACGAAATGCGGCCGCTGAAGCCCGGCGGGTTATCCATATCGGACAACATGCCTGCTACAAATGCCTTCATTTCTGCAACACCAACGGAGGAAAAGCCCGCCGCCATAATTCTCTCGATAATCGTCTCAACATCTGCATTGGAAAGAAGTCCAAGCTGCTGGCATTGAAGCAAGTAGCCGAACCCCTCCGACGTAATGACCATTTTTTCTGCATCATGTAAAACGCGATGCGAAAGGTGCGTATCTTGATTAGGCTTAACAAGCTGTTGTCCCACCGATAAGCGCTCAAAGAGCCAAGAAAACGCCGTTGAAATTTCACTTTGGGTGTAGCCGTTATCTGTCAGCATGGAAACATCAACATCGCTTAATTGCTTGTTGGATTTTAACTCATTCACTAAGAAAAGTATAATCTCCACAATGCGTTCATGCATATTCAGTCACCTTTTCTTGTTAGACAATTTGTCTAAAATAGAATCTTCCTTTTTTTTCATACGGGTTTTCGTACGGACAGTTGCATCGGAATAGCCCAGCAGATGCAGTGTTCCGTGGATCAACAACCGCCTGACTTCCTCTAAAAACGCCACGCCGTATTCCCGGGCTTGCGCCTTTGCCCGATCTAAATTTACGTATAATTCACCGTCAATACCCAAACCATCGTTAAACGGAAATGCAATAACATCGGTGATGTAATCGTGGTTCAAAAACTGCCTGTTCATCTTTCGAATATAACGGCTGCCCACAAATACCACCGATATGACCAATGAGAGCGATGACTCTGTATGTAAAACGCTATGAATGGTACGGAAAGTTTCCCGCCTTGAAATTCGAAGAAATGGGTGATTGTTTGAAATGAAAATCATCCAATCTTTGGCTTTAGTTTCCGTTTGCTTTTCCCCTGTTTGATTGGTTTGGAAATCTTACCATCGTTCTTAGCAACAGAGCGAGGGAGGATATTTTCTGTCAATGAGAGCGCTATGCCGGAAAGCATAACTTCCGGTCCCAATGTGGTAAAATCACCGGATAAAATTTCTCGATCAACATTGGCATATAGAGAACAACCGCCTTCGCGTTCCACCGTTAAGCCAGAGAGTTTGCCATTCGATTCTGCTACAAACGTAATTTCTCCTAGCAACTTACTAACAACATAGCCGGTACAAAAATGAAGCTGCAAATGTGCAGTCGACGTGTAAATCGAAATAAGGTTGCCCTTCCGTTTACCAATATGAATATTGGGATAAATCTCCAGCGCTAATTTTCGATTAAGGCTCTTTTGTTCGATCTCAAATCTGTAGTTGTTCCCCCTATGCTTTGGAGGAACTCCTAACACCTGCGACAGTTTTTGAATATCTGTTTCTTTGAACTCAAAAGACATAGAATAGTCCTAACTCAATCTTCCGACTATAGAATAAAAAACCCCGATTTGCTCATTTGAGTAGCAAGATATTCGATGCAATTCGGGGCTGCTTAGTATCTTTCTCTCGGTGGTATTTCTCAACATTCTACCTTTTGCTATTTCTCGATACCTTCGACAATCTCTCTTCATTTTTTGAGTAATGGGGCTTATAATAAATACTTGAACATACGCCGCATAACTCATAAATAACGTTAGATAACATCGGTAAATCACAATTTCTCAAGCGTATTCTAACATAAATATAACCACGTCCAGACTGATTGTCAAGACTATATTGAAATTACCATATTTTCCGCCGCTGCCTCGCACTCGAATTTGTATCCGCGCGTTTTTACCTCTTTCTTGCATTTTTTAAGGATATCGTCCACTTTCTCGTCGCTATGGTTCTGGTCGTGATGGAACAGATAGAGGCGTTTTACATCCGCTTCGGCGGCAACACGTAATGTGAAGAGGTAATGCGAGTGCCCCCAACCTACCCGATCAATGTATTCTTCAGGAGTGTAGGTCGCATCGTGAATCAGCACATCCGCCCCGTTGCAGAAATCGAACACGCGTTGGTTTGGGTCGCCGGTGTGTGAGTTATATTTTTCTTTCACAAATTGTTCAAAGTTTGAAAGCGAAGCCGCTGCCGCTCGGTCGTACGGCTCATTATCGCTTACATAGATTAAAACTTTTCCATTATACTCGAGGCGATACGCGACAGTGAATCCCGGATGATTGACATACAACGTTGTAACTTTTGCTTCGAAAATATTCATTTTCCCTTCTTCACGAATCGGGATAAAATTGATTTTCGCTTTTAGTTCACGTAATTGAACGGGAAAATAAATTCGATTCATTTGCTCGGAGATAATCTCACTCAAAGATTTTTCCGCGCGTTCTGTTCCGATAATCGTTAGCTCATTGCCGGAAATAAATGCAGGCTTGAAAAACGGGAAGCCTTGAATATGATCCCAATGCGGATGCGTGATAAGAAGATACGCTTTGACCGATTCCCCGCTATTGATGAGGTCATCGCCAAGATTGCGGATACCGGTGCCTGCATCAAAAATAATAAGCTTGTCGTCATCCAGACGCAGCTCAAGGCAGGGAGTATTACCGCCATAGCGGACGGTATGCTTTCCCGGAGTCGGGATAGAGCCGCGCACTCCCCAAAATTTCAGTTTCATAAGTTCCCCCTTATGCTCTTCATTCTCTATAGGTCTTCACATAGTCAATATAATTCTGCGCAGATTGGGCGAGACCTTCCTTTTCTTCTTCGGTCAGCATTCGTTTGATTGTAGCCGGAACCCCGGCGACAAGCGCACCTTCCGGCACGACAAAATCTTCAAGCACTAACGCCCCAGCGGCAACGAACGCGTACGGCCCAACGATTGCATTATCTAACACCTTCGCACCCATACCGATTAAGCAATAATCCTTCACCGTCGCGGCATGAACAATCGCACCGTGCCCGATAGTTACGTTGGAGCCGATATGGAGCGGATATTTTTCGTGTGTGACATGCAAGACGCTGTTATCTTGGATATTCGTCCGCTCGCCGATTCTAATATAATGCACATCCCCTCGAATAACTGTGTTGAACCACACACTGCTATCCCGACCTATTTCGACATCGCCGATAATGCGCGCCCCATCCGCAATAAAAACCGACTCGTGAATTTTCGGGGTGATACCCCGATACGTAATAATCAATTGCCGCCCTCGACATATTTTGGCGGCTGCCATCCGGGACGATTCCACTTCATAAGCTGGATTTTGATACTACCGAGAATGACGTTCATTCTCGCAACAATGGGAACTCTTGCATCATCATTGCTGAACCAACCGCGAAATCCGCCTGTCATTCCAAAGACTCCCACATAATCCGCTTTGCCATCAAATGCAATCACATCAACAGGATAGTCAACGGCATCAATATCCATATCCGTTCGCTTGTTCATAAAATTGATGAGCGTTGAGACTTGCTTATTTTCGATGAACGTGGGCACGCTCATTTGCGTTTTCTCCAGCACATGTTCGCGGGCATAGAAAAATAATGAAAATCCATCTTGGCACTTTTCCGTTACCTTCACAGTGTCAATGGATTCTACTTTTCTTTCACCCGTAGGGAGTTTTTTGCCCTTCTCGTAGAGCAACCGATTTTGGTCATAATCAAAATTGAACCTGCGGAAATTGATTTCCTTCTTGGAGCTATCGTCGCCTACCCAGCCATACGAAAACACGTCCTCATCCATTTCAGTAGCAAAACGAATATGAAGCTCTACGAGCCAATCCAAGCTTGGATTGGAATCAATAATCGCATTGGCTTTGTACACCGTGCGACCGTTGCGCTGCTCTTTATCATGAACCTGTATTCTGATGCTGCCTATGGTAAAGAACGAATAGCTGACTTTATATTCCAACTCTTCACCAACCTGGAGCATTGCGCTCCGAAATCGAGGCACAGTTGGGCTGATAGGCGCTTCGGTAGCAGAAGTATCGGAAAGAAACCCGATAATCAAAATAACAGCAACGAATGAAAATAGAATAGACTTAGTAGTCACCGATGAGCGGATAAACTTCCCCCAATAACTCATGCGCTTAGTTTAACCTCGCGATCTTTGCCGCTTCAGGAAACAACTCTATGGCTTTCTTGAACTGATTGTCAACGGTAAGCATCAAAGGATACCAGCCTTCATTGCCCCAGAAACTGCGAGAGATTGTCGCCTTGAGCCGTATCTTCAGATACGGAAGGCTTTCCTGGTATTCCTTTTCATCAATCTTCACTTCTTTTTTCTCGACGAACGAGCGGAAGCGCTTCATCATATCATCATCAATCGAGAATGATTTATTGAAGAGCTTAAAATCCTTGCCGTACTCCGACCGTAATTTTTGCCCTGCCCCATCAAGGTACGCGATGACAAATTGATTAAGCAAATCACGACGTAAGATAGCGAGCGCGGTCGGCGTTAAATTGTGATTCTTCACGACATAGTCCGGAGTAATGCCGCCCCCACCATAGACCACTCTGCCTGACTGCGTATGGAATACCGGACGGCTTGAATCACCCTCGGCTTTATGATCTATGTTTTCACCTTCGGATTCTTTCCGCTCGAATGCTTCGCGATTGTACGCGCCCTTTTCTTTACCTTCGTATGATCGTTGTATCAAACGACCGCTTGGCGTATAATACCGCGCGATAGTTAATCTCAAAGCGGAGCCATCGGATAATTTCCACTGACGCTGTACGAGTCCTTTGCCGAATGTCGTCTCGCCAACGATCAATCCCCTATCCCAATCTTGCATTGCGCCGGCAACGATCTCGCTTGCACTTGCTGAGGCATTGCTTGTCAAAATAATCAGAGGGAGATTCTCGTACGGTTCACCCGACTTTGCAAAGTACGATTCATCAAATTCCGGTTTCCGACCTTTCTGGTAGACAATTTTATGAGGAGCCTCTTTCGTCCCTCCATCCAAAAATAAATCTGCCATCTGGACGGCTTCTTCCAAATAGCCACCTGGATTGAAGCGTAAATCCAGCACTAATTTTTTCATTCCCTGCGATTTCAATTTGGTTAGAGCCGCTCCCATTTCCCGATGTGTGGGTTCGGCAAACTTATTGACGCTGATATAGCCGACATCTTCGCCTACCATCACAGCTATATCTACGCTGTTGATAGAGATTTCATCCCGAATAATTTCAAAATCGAGAGGTTCTTTTACTTCCGGACGGGCGATGGTAACTCTGACTTTCGATCCCTTCGGTCCCCGCAGGCTTTGCAATACTTTATTATTCGTGTAGCCAATAGCAGATGTGTCGTTGATCTTTACAATTCTATCATTTGAAAGAATCCCAAGACGTGCCGAAGGTCCGCCACCGAAAGTTTCCATAACAATAATAGTATCATTAAAAATGCGGAAGGCAACGCCAATGCCCTCAAATTTTCCCTTAAATTCCTCCGATGCTTGCTGAAATGCGACCGGGGGAAAATAGGCAGAATGCGGATCGAGCTTATCCAGAAGACCGTTCACCGCCGCCTCAGTAAGCTTGGGGGTATCAACCTGCTCGATATAGTATTTCTCTGTCAGGCTCAGTACTTCTTTAAATTTATTGATTTGGTCATACATCGTATCGCCGGAAACGAGTTGGTTAATACCCATTCCAGCAAAAATACTAACAACCATTAATCCAATGACCGTCCAGAGTGAAAATTGTATCTTCTTCATCTTATTAGTCTCTCTCACTAAAAGTTACAGGTTTTACCCCTTTAAATTCTATATTTATTGCATAAAATAACGAAAATTGGCATAAAATCAAAGAGAAAGCTATAAACATTTGATTTCGATTTAGAAACGGCACTTTTAAAATTCCAGACGTAATCCAATGCGTGTGCGGCGCGGGTCGTAATATGCGCTCGGATCGGAAAGCTCGCCGCCCACTCTCCCGCTTGAATCAATCCAGCGAATATTTTTAGTATTCAGAAGATTCCTAATATCGGCATAGACCGTAAAAACATACCGTCCAGCTTCATCCAAAACCATTTGTTTGGATACTTTTAAATTCACAAATGTGACATTTTCCATGCGCGCATTGTTGGGCAAGAACGCTTTCCCAGGATCAATTGGCGTAAAACCATCTCGTGTCGGATAAAGAGTATATGGACGCGGTGAATTATACAAAACGATAAGATTCGATTGAATATCGTAAGGCAATTTAAAATCAAGGTCAAGCTTGATGGTATGGCGTTGATCCCAGCTTAAGGGGTAGGGCTTTGCCGCAAGCGGGAATCCCCACTGAGCATAGTTTATCGTCTGATCAACATATTCACTGACGCCTTCCGTTATCATATACGAGTATGAAATACTGCCGGATAGCCGCTCGTCCCGCTCTCTGCTCAAAACAAACTCCAATCCTGAAGCCTCTGCCTCCGCGTTATTGACATACGACGCAAACCCATAATCCCCCGCGGATTTGCTATCGAAGGGAATAAGTGTTTTTGAATCAATCTGGTTCTTGAACGATTTGCTAAAATATGTCAACGAAGCAACCATGTTTTCATTGATACCATGCTTGAAACCCAATTCCCAAGCAACCGTCCGCTCAGGATCCAAATCGGGATTTCCCGTCAAGACATTGCGCGCACCTTGTCGCAATTGAGCAGGATTGATGCCGGAGTATAAATAATCAAACAAAGGGAATTGAAAATAATGTCCGAAATTAGCAAAGAAAAAACTCGATGGACCAACCGGAGCCGCAATACTTATACGGGGACTGAGTTGTTGCTTAAATCTTGCTTTCACCCTTCCGGTAACCTGTTGCTTGAATTCAGTTTGGCTTACCGGTACATATTCGACAATGGGGCGCTCGGCTGTAGGATCAAGGAAATCCCAACGCAGACCGACACTAAAATTGGAGCCGTCGCGTACCAATTCCACTTTATCTTGAATATAGATACTCCCCGACCGTGGAAAATATTTATAGGTATTGCTAAAATTCAGTAACGGAGCCTCGGTGATGGGTTTGCCGAAATACGTCGTTTGCGGCTCATATTTTACCAGATCAGAATAGATACTGTATTGGTTCACCTCTACGCCAACCCGGAGAAGGTGAATCTTCTCGTATTGCGTTGTGTAATCTCCCTTCAATGCATAAATGGTTTGCTTCGTTTCCGCCCACCAATTTCGCTGACCGTTGACAATATAGCGCAGGTAAAAATCATATTCGAACGGATACAACGATAAATCCTCTTTTGCTCCATCACCAATTCTCGAATGCTGATAAAATGCGCTGAGACTTAATGAGTAGAACGAGCTTTGTGAAAGCGTTTGCGAGAGAATGACGGCACCTCGCACCGCATCCCGCGAGCGAAGAGGTAGACCATTCAAATTGAACCGCCAGCTGAATTCATAATCGTGCCATTTTCTCAACGAATAAATGCCTTGGGCACTTATTTTGAACGTCGGTGAATACAGATAATCTAATTTCGCAAAGCCCGTCAACTCTTGACTTACGGGTGATGAGAAGAAATTTTGAAAATCCTGCCACCAGCGCGTATCGCTCATGATATACGTATTTGCTGTAAAATAATAAAGCTCGCCGGGTACAATAGGTCCGCTGGCAGAAGCTTCTATTTCCGTTGACCGATCCTGCTGTTTATTGGTACTGCTGGGCAACCAGCTATCTCTATCCACTCGCACCGCAAACAGGTGCTTGTTGCCTCCGCTTTTGGTAATGACATTGACGACACCGGACATTGCGTTGCCGTATTCAGCATCGAACCCACCCGTCTGGATGGTCATGCCGGTAATGGAGCTTTTCGGAAGATTCGTTCCAACCCCGCCTCCGATGACATCTTGCACCGGAAGTCCATCCACTAGAAAGACAACTTCGTTCGTTTTTCCGCCGCGCACGTTTCCTTCGATCGTCGTTCCCGGCAGTAATCCGAGAACTTCTTTGAATGAGGAAACCGGCAGTTTTTCGAGCTTGATTTCACCGATAGAATAAGCCGTTGCGGCGAGATCTTTTTGTATCAGGGGGCGCTCGGCACGGACTTCGACCGCCTCCAACTCTACCGAGGATTGCTCCAAATCAAGGTCAATGCGGGTACGGAGATCCGGCAGAATGGTAACCTTCTTCATTATAACAGTTTTATAGCCTACCATGCTGAAACGAACATCATAGACACCTGCCCGTAAATTGCTTACGCGATACACACCATCGGCATCAGTTATTGATCCGTATTGTGTGCCAACAATTGCGATATTGACTCCGATGAGATTTTCTTTGGTCTGCTTATCCCGTATCCTTCCTTCAAGGATACCGGTGGTTCCCCGCCATGGGGTGGCGGAAGCTTCTCCACACAACAAAACTACGATTGCTAGGAGGGTGGCAATGTGTTTCATGTGAGTTCTTCCTTTCTATTTTCCTTAGGAGGTACCTAAAATAATAAAAGTATTTGACTAGAACCTATCTCAAAAATATCATACAATCTTCCAACGGTTCAAAACTTTGTACGTAGAGCGAACTTTAGTTCGCTAACCCATTTTGGCAGCTGAAGCTCGCCCTACAATGTACCCCAGCCGACAGAGGCCCTTTCTCTCTGTTTTTGAGATGGCTTCTAATGAATAACCCCACCTTCCTGACCCGGACAACCCTCCGGATCGAAACCATCGGGGTGATAAGGTTTATGAATATTTTCCGGATACAAGCCACAATGTTCCGATGTCATGATCGGAGGACAACAATTGGAAGTAACATATCTACTCACGAAACAAAGCGAATACCTAACAGGTCCGAAGTACACAGGCGCTCGCTGATCGTAAATTTTGAGTTCCCCTCTGAGAATAAAATCTTCGGTGTACGCCAAACCACGAGAGATACCATGTGTTTTTAAAATATCACAAGTTGAATCCACGATATACCGAAAGAATTGAGTCCGAAGGTCTTTACCATTATCATCCGCCTTAAAATCCCACTGGATGCCGAGACGAATCGTATCCTGTGGGTCAATCAAGAGCATGCCTGAGTTTCTATCATAGCCGGGAGCGCGAATAACGTTACTTGGACCGATAGCAAAGGTCTTCCTAATTGAGGGGTCGCTTACTGAAACAATTTCAATGCTTCCTTTTAATATCCCCGGTGCCTGAAAGGTTTCGTCAAAAATGTTTCGCACAATTAATTGAACACTCATCACATTTTGAACAACTGAAAGAATATACGAAGGCTGTATGGTGCCTTCAAATATCTTATCCGGCGCTTGGTAGGTCGGCAGTGACTCGTCGCAGGGTCCAAGCGAGAGGCTTACGAGAGCAAGAATACAAATTAAAAATAATGTATGTCTCTGCATGTTATTCTCTCCTTTAATGGGGATATCTAAAGGGACAATTCGCTGTAAACGGAAATGGAAGAGGAGGACATTCTTGAGGATCACCCACTATATAGCAAAAACTATGCAAAATAGGAACACCTCGTATAATACCCGTCTTCTCAAAGACCGTTATTTCTCCACTGATAATAACATCTTCCGTATAAGCTATTTTTTGTGTCCTGCATGCCGGATTCTCCCATACGCGAAAAAAATCTGTCAGGAGATTACTGCCCTTGTCGTCGGTGAAATCCCATGTCACTCCAACGCGAATGGTATCTCCCGGGTCTATTGTCAGTATGCTCGAGATGGGATTATAGTCTTTCGCCTTGATAAGATTTGCAACGCTGAGCTTAAATGTTTTGTGAATGCTTGAGTCTCTTGCCGAAGTAATTTGGATGGTTCCGCGCAGTATGGCTTTAGATTGAATAGTTTCGTCAAAAATATTGCGCACATGTATTTGGACAAAAAAACCGTTGAGCACCTTGGTCACAACATAAGAAGACACCATCGTCGCATCAAATATTTTTTCCGGCTCTTTATATGTGGGCAATGACTCGTCGCACGGTCCGAATGAGAGACTCATGAGTGCAAGAATATAAAATAAGAATATTGTATATCGTTGCATGTCGTTTTCTCTTCTATTGAGGATATCTGAAAGGACAGTTGGCGCTAAACGGAAATGGACTACAGCTTTGGGGGTCTCCAGTGACATAACAAAAACTATGAAGGATTGGGGGAGCTTTTGTAATCCCGGTTTTTTCAAAAACTCTCATTTCTCCACTAATCATGAAATCTTCAGCATAAGCGATACTTCGTCCTTTACATTGCGGATCGGGTACAATTCGAAAAAAATCTGCTAAAAGATCTCTCCCTGTGTCATCTTTGAAATCCCACAAAACGCCCAAACGAATGGAATCTCCGGAGTTAAAGGTTAAAGTGTTTGTGACTTGATCATATCCCGGAACGTAAAGAAACAGTATTTCTGAAATGTTAAATGTTCTTTTAATACTAGGATTTCTCATCGAAGTTATTTGAATCATGCCTTGAAAAGCGGGTTTCGCTTGAAAAGTTTCATCAAAAACATTACGTATTTTCAATTCAACAAAGAAGTTATTTCGAGTTGCCGTAACAACGTATGATGACGCCAGCGCTGCATCAAATATTTTCTCCGGCTCTTGGTATGTGGGTAAAGATTCATCACAAGGGCCAGATGAAATGCTGAGGAGTGCTGTTAGAAGAACAGCTAGAATCGTTTGTTGTTTCATAACATGATCCAGTGCGTATTGGAAAATATATTAATGTACCTTCTATGAGCGTCAAAGGTTACGTGATTCCGTTGAAAGGTTTCATCAAACACATCTGTAACGGTCGAGTACACGTTCAACGCGTTGACATCGTGGTGAAGGGCATATTCACCCTCTATTCTTCCTTGGAAGACTCGCTGGGGTTCTTCGTACAGTGGCAAGGGTTCTTCGCAAGACCATACGCAAACAGCAAAGCACACCATCATTGCGAATGGTATGGAAGAAATGAAAAACTGCCGGTGTCGGAAATGAGTTATTGTATCAATGATCGGTAAGCGTCTCCCTCGGATTGAATATGGTTATTTTTCCGGTTTCATTTGGGGAAAGAAAATGACATCCCGTATGGAATCCTTATTTGTCAACAGCATTGTCAATCTATCAATACCGATACCGATTCCCGCGGTCGGGGGCATCCCGTATTCTAAGGCGCGGAGAAAATCTTCATCAATCATCTGGGCTTCCTCATCGCCGCGGGCGCGAAGTTTCATTTGTTCCTCGAATCGCGCTCGCTGGTCAAGGGGATCGTTCAATTCCGAAAAAGCATTGCAAATTTCTTGTCCATTGACAATCCCTTCGAAACGCTCTACGAGTCCTTGCTCGCTGCGGTGCTTCTTTGCCAAGGGGGACATTTCAACAGGGTAGTCCGTAATGAACGTGGGTTGAACCAGATAGTGCTCCACCCTCGTGCTGAAAATCTCGTCAATGATACCACCGACACCAATGGTAGGCTCAAGCTCGACATGCAATTCTTTTGCGATTGCACGCAACTCGGCTTCCAATTTACCGCGAAGGTCTTTACCCGTGTATTCTTTAATGACATCAAACATTGAAATTCTTTTCCACGGAGGCGTGAAGTTAATTTCGTGTCCGCCTAAAACCGCCGTGGGCTTGCCGTTCACGGCCATAGCAATTTCGTAAATCGCTTGCTCGGCTAATTCCATCATCCAACGATAATCTTTGTATGCAACGTACAGCTCAAGCATGGTGAATTCGGGATTATGCGTCCGATCCATTCCTTCGTTGCGGAAGTCTTTTGAAATCTCATACACGCCGTCAAATCCTCCAACGATAAGCCGCTTTAAGTACAACTCGTCCGCTATACGTAAATATAAATCTATGTCATGCGCATTATGATGCGTTTTGAACGGACGCGCCGATGCACCGCCGTACATCGGTTGAAGGACTGGCGTTTCGACTTCGGTATAATTCCTCGTATCAAAAAATTGGCGGAACGTGCTGATAATTTTTGACCGCTTGATAAAAACCTCGCGCACGTCCGGATTCACGACAAGGTCAACATAGCGCTGGCGATACCGAAGCTCTTTGTCGGAAAAAGGGTCATAAACGACTTTGTTCCCTTGCTCATCCACTTTCTCCTTCACTATGGGCAGAGGCCTCAGAGATTTTGAAAGAAGCACAAGACTTTGGGCATGAAGAGAGACTTCGCCCATCTTCGTTCTGAAAACGAAACCCTTTACGCCAACAATATCGCCAATATCCATTAACTTGAAGGCGTCATACATTTGCCCGAGATCATCTTTCTTTAGGTACATTTGAATTTTGCCATGAGAATCCTGTAAATGGCAAAACGACGCCTTGCCCATTCTCCGCAGCGACATAATACGACCTGCCACCGAAACGGTGCGAACCGGGGCATCGTCTTTAAAGCTTTCGATAATCTCTTTGGAAAAATCATTCCGGTTAAACTCATGAGGATAAGGATTCAATCCGAGTTTTCTAAGTTCTTCAAGCTCTTCGCGGCGACGAATCATCAAAACGTTTAAATCTTCATGTTCCTGAGGCTCAAGTTGCCGGGGAATATTCTTTTGGTCATCAGTCATAAAACCCGTCTTTTCGTTGAATACTTATTAAATACAACAATGGCTCCTCGCTACTCAATGGAGAGCAAGCAGTTTCGCCAAATTCTCTTTAAGATACTAGAAGTTATCTCAAAAACCTCGGTCCGTCGTCATTGCGAGGAGTCCTGAAAGGACGACGAAGCAATCCTATAGTTTGAAAAGAATTAAAGTTAGATTGCTTCGCAAAAAACGCTCGCAATAGCAATTTTATGTATTTTTGAGATAGCTTCTAAATAAGTTATAGTAGAAGCAAACTGCTTACGGTAAATGTTTTCCGGCAGGATATGCGGGTAATTCTAATCGTTCGGTTGAAGTCCTCCCGAAAAGGGCAGTGCTTTCATACATTTTCAACGCATGTTCCGAATGGACTTGGCTCCAGGAAAACCGCCACTCCCAATTCCCCAACGCTGTTCCGGGAAAGTTCATACGACCTTCGGTGCCAAGCCCAAGAACATCCTGAAAAGGAACAATAGCTAAATCCGCCACTGATTTTAACGCAAGCCGAATAAGGTCCCAATGGATATTGTTGCCGTCGGCACATACATATTTATGCACAAACGCACGTTCCCGTTCGGTGGCGGTATTGAACCACCCGCGCGTAGTGTCGTTATCGTGCGTGCCGGTATACACAACGGAATTATGTTCGTAATGATGAGGAAGGAAACCACTTTCAGGTCCGGCGGCAAATGCGAATTGCAAAACTTTCATGCCGGGGAATTCAAATGTATCGCGCAATTTTATGACCTCAGGGGTAATAAGCCCCAAGTCTTCCGCGATGATGGGTAACTTGCCGAGCTTTTTCTCTACGGCTTTGAATAACTTTTCTTTCGGTCCGGGCACCCAGCGGCCACGCACGGCAGTTTTTTCCGACGCGGGTATTTCCCAATATGCATCGAACCCGCGGAAATGGTCAATGCGGGCAATATCAACAAGCCATAATGTCCGGCGAAAACGCTCAACCCACCACCGGTATTTATCTTCTTCCATCTTATCCCAACGATACAATGGATTCCCCCACCGTTGACCCGTTCTGCTAAAATAATCCGGAGGAACGCCTGCAACAACGGTTGGCTTTCCGTTTTCATCGAGAGAAAATAATTCCTGCCGAGACCAGACATCTGCGCTGTGATGAGCCACGAAAATGGGAATATCGCCTACGATCTTGATTCCCCGCTCGTTGGCATATTTTTTTACTCTCGCCCATTGTTGGAAAAAGAGCCACTGGGTGAATTTCCAAAAACGGATTTCACTTTCTAACTCTTTGCGGGCGCTCGTAAGAGCTTCAGGTTTTCGCTGCGCGCATGCGCGATCCCATTTGGTCCATTCAACATCTCCAAAGTGATCATTCAGCGCTTTGAACAGGGAGTAATCTTCCAGCCAACCGTTTTGCTCGGCGCAAAATTTTTCGAAATCATCTATGTCTCGGGATTTCTTTTGCGAAAAACATCTCTCAGCAGCAATGCGAAGCCGCTGCAACCGGTAAGGAATAACTTGCTGGAAGTCAACTTTATTCGTCGGGAAATCGGGTAGCGGCGCAACCTCGGCTTGTGTGAGCCAACTTTTAGCAAGTAATTCTTCAAAACCAATAAGCAATGGATTACCGGCGGAAGCAGAAAGGCTCATATAGGGAGAGTTGCCGTACCCTGTCGGCTCAAGAGGAAGCACCTGCCATACTTTTTGTCCAGCAACGACAAGCCACTCGATGAAATGCAATGACACATCGCCAAAATCACCGCAACCGTACGGTCCGGGAAGAGAGGTTGGGTGCAACAAAATTCCACTACTACGAGGGAAACGCATAATATTTTATTTTACACCAGCCAGTTCTCGAAGATGTTGAACTTCCGAATTTTTGAGATTCCGCCATTCCCCCCGCGACAAGCCTTCGGTCGTCAATCCGGCAAACAAAATCCGCTCCAATCCTTTCAACTCGTACCCAAGCTCTTCGAACATACGGCGCACTTCGCGGTTGCGCCCTTCACCGAGTGCAAGAACAATTTCTGCTCGCTTTGTGCCGGGGATAACCGCAACATCCTTAGGCTTCGCAAGTCCATCCTCTAACCGAACTCCCCGTTTCAATGCAACAAGGTCTTCATCAAGAAGACCGCTCTCTAAACGCACACGATACACGCGCTCGATTTCGTTCTTTGGATGGATAAGCCCATTCGCAAGCTCTCCATCGTTCGTCAAAAGAAGCACACCGGTCGTATTGCGGTCCAATCTCCCCACGGGATAAATACGGTCACGGACTCGCACATAATCCATCACGGTCGGCCTTCCCCGCTCATCACTGACCGTCGTAATGCAATCCTTGGGCTTATTGAGAAGGATATAATACGACTTTTGGTTCACCTCAACAGGCTGCCCATTGACCGAAACTTTGTCTTTGTGCGGGTTTATCTTGACGCCAAGCTCTTGAACAACCTTGCCGTTGATCTTAACAGCACCGGAAAGAATGAGCTCATCGTTTTTGCGACGGGAGCCAACTCCGGCTATTGCAAGATATTTGTTTAGGCGAAGAGTTTCTTGATGAACCCTTGAATCTTCTCTTTCCACGTTTGCCATTTTGATTTATTGAGAGGGTGATCCTGCTCTCCCCCATGTTCCGCATAGGACGACTCAGATAGACTCTGCGAGGTCTCTTGAAAGGCGGGAGTTGTTACCTGTTGATGTTCACCAATTTCCGAAGGCGGTTCGATGTGAACCCCCGATGGTACGTTTGGTTCACCAACTTCATCTTCTTTCATTCCAACATCATTCACGCGAGAAACTTCATCCACTATTTGATGTTCTTCGTCAAGCGTTGTAGGTTCCGCTGACATCGTTGATGCACTCTC
>JACQBK010000046.1 GCA_016194505.1 Ignavibacteriales bacterium
CACAACGGATGCATTACATTATGCGGCGAATTTAAATGCACTGACACGTATGACCGACGATTGCAAAAAGGGCATTGACGCTTTTCTTAAAAAAGAACCTATCCAATGGTAACAGAACGAGGGCTTTGTGCATAATCTTGCCGCATCTATAAGAAATGTTCCGGATTTTCCGAAGAAGGGGATTGTTTTTCGTGATATTACGACTCTCCTGAAAGACCCCAAAGCTTTTAAACAAACGACGGAAATTTTTTGTGAACATTATCGCAATAAACATATAGACAAAATTGCCTGCATAGAATCCCGAGGTTTTATTCTAGGAGCCGCGATTGCGTTGGAATTAGGCATCGGATTTGTACCAATTCGGAAAAAAGGGAAGCTTCCTGCAAAAACCTTGAAACAGGAATACGCCCTCGAGTATGGAACCGATTCGATTGAAATTCACGTGGATGCGATTCAAGCCGGAGAGAATGTTCTAATCCATGATGATCTTCTTGCTACGGGAGGAACCGTAGGCGCGGCATGCAAGCTTGTGCAGGGGCTTGGCGGGAACATTGTCGGCTTGTCATTTCTTATAGAGTTAAATTTTCTGCATGGTCGGGAGAAGTTAAAGGGTCACGATATATTTTCCATCATTCAATACGATGCAGAGTAAAACAAATTTTTGCCCCTCGTTCTGAGGGGTTTTTTATTTGAAATTTTTAACTGGAAGATGTGCAAACGTGCCGGGGAAAGAATGAGCGACTTTAGAAACTTTATGCCACAAACCTGCCTGCTGGCAGGCAGGGACACTAAGTCACCAAGGAATACACAAATAATTTTATATGTTTGTGCCTTTGTGTCTTCGTGGCGATCTTTTTATCTAACATTTACGAATATTCACAATGAAAACGATTATTGAGCCTTTCAAAATTAAATCTATCGAGCCAATTAAATTTACAACGCAAGCCGAGCGCGAAGAAGTCCTCCAACGTGCATTCTATAATCCCTTTCTTATCCCCGCGGATGATGTTCTCATTGATTTGCTTACCGATAGCGGCACTTCGGCAATGAGCGCAAAACAATGGGCGGGCATCATGGATGGTGACGAATCGTATGCCGGATCACGGAGTTTCTTTCGATTTGAGAAAGCCGTCCGCGGATTGACGGGACTGAAATACATCATTCCGACCCATCAAGGCCGTGCCGCTGAGAAGATTTTATTTTCGATTGTGGGGGGCCCTGGAAAATATATTCCCAATAACACGCACTTTGATACTACACGCGCTAATGTAGAATTCACTGGCGCTGAAGCCGTTGATCTGCTCATCGAAGATGGCAAGAAACCCGACTTGATTGCCGACTTCAAGGGAAACATGGATATTCAGGCATTAGAATCGTTCATCGAAAAACGAGGAGCGGAAAATATTCCTCTGTGCATGATAACGATAACAAATAACTCAGGCGGTGGTCAGCCGGTTTCGATGGCGAACATTCGAGAGACGAAGGCGTTACTGAGGAAATATAGTATTCCGTTATTTCTTGATGCGTGCCGATTTGCGGAGAATGCTTTCTTCATCAAAAAGCGGGAGCCGGGATACGCGAACAAATCAATCGTTGAAATTGCAAGGGAAATGTTCTCTTACGCTGATGGATGCACGATGAGCGCGAAAAAGGACGCTCTGGTGAATATGGGAGGGTTCCTTGCGCTCAACGATGCCGAGTTAGCCACTAAAGCCCGTAACATTTTGATTGTGACGGAAGGATTTCCTACGTATGGTGGGTTAGCCGGACGCGACCTCGAGGCAATCGCACAGGGTCTTGAAGAGATTGTTGATGAACATTATTTGACGTATCGAATTCGTTCAGTGGAATATCTTGGGGAAAAATTAATCAAAGCAAATGTCCCTATTGTGCGACCGCCCGGCGGACATGCAATTTATCTTGATGCGAAGCGGTTTGCATCGCATCTTTCCCCAGAACAATATCCGGGTCAGGCGATAGTATGCGAACTGTATCGTTTGGGCGGCATTCGGACAGTTGAAATAGGAAGTGTCATGTTTGGAAGATATGATAAAAGCACTCATACGTTAATCCCTGCCGCAATGGAACTTGTCAGGCTGGCGATACCCCGAAGAGTGTACACACAAAGTCATATTGATTACGTTGCTGAGGTTGTCCTAGAAGTCTATGCGAACAGAAACACGCTGAAGGGACTCGTCATTACTGAAGAAGCGCCAATGCTTCGACATTTCACTGCAAAGTTCCGTGTTTTGTAATGACCATTATGGGAGGATTTATTTTTTGATTTTACGAAAGTATAGAAATTCATTGCATGAGAGGCACAATCTTCATAAATTTTGCGAAAGAGCTTTTATCCTCGAAAAACAATGATTGCATGCCCAGTTTGCCAAGCCGAGAATGATGATTTTGCCACTACGTGCAAAGCGTGCAAAGCGTTTATCCAGAATCGAATTCCCAATCTCGATCTCTTCCACACCCTTTGGAAAATCATAGAGTCGCCGCGTTCAACCTTTCATCAGATTGTTCTTGCCGAGCATAAGAATTTTTCCCTGTTCCTTTTTTCGTTATTCGGCATAAGCTTATCCTTCACAGCATTCTGGTATTTTAAACTTGGTAATCGGTTCGAGTCCCTCTTCGATCTCATTGGTTGGGCTTTATGGACGGGCATAGGCATTGGACTTGCAGTGGCAGTATTGCTGACAGCAATCTACCATCTTATTGCGAAATTACTCGGTGGCAGCACTTCCGTCCGTAGTTCGTTCGCTGTACTTGCTTATTCATCAACTCCGATTATCGCTTCGCTTGTCTTTGTTCTCCCTATTGAGCTATTAACGTTTGGAATGTTTTTGTTTACGTCAAATCCCCATCCTTATACCATTAAGCCGATATCGTACGTTGTTCTTATTGGCTTTGATATAACAATGGCAGTGTGGAGCATAGTTCTTGCTATCGTGGGAACGATGGTGAGCCACAAAGTTAATTTTCTAAAATCGGTTTTTGTTGTTCTTATTGCGATTGGAATTACCGGCATGGCTCTTTTGACCATCGCGAGCAGCTTGCATATTTTGCAATAGTATTGAACAAGTGAGATGTTCAAGGAAGGACGATGACAACCGAACGCTTTGAAGAAATTGCCCAGCACGCGTTTGAACGTCTTCCTGACGATTTCAAAAAACATATCGAGAATGTCCAAATCGTTATCGAAGATTATCCTTCGGACGACGCTCTCGAAAAATCGAAAGCGGGAAAATATACGCTTCTCGGGTTATATCAAGGCGTGCCGCTGACTCATCGGGGCACTTCATACGGAATGTATCCCGTCGGTCCTGATAAGGTTACGCTGTATCAGAAAAATATTGAAGCAGATTGTCGGACGGAGGAGGAGATAGAGTTGCGAATCATTGAAGTGCTCTATCACGAGCTGGGGCATTATTTTGGGATGAATGAGGCTCAAGTGCGTCGGGCTATGAAAAATTTCAAGTAACATACTTCATTACAACAAGAAAGGTACTTATGCCGAAAGTTATTTTGCAAATTTCATACGATATTGACCCGGCAAAGCGTGAAGACTATGTATCGCTCATGAACGAGATTAAGAGCCATTTTACGCAAGCGAGGAAGAAAGATTATTCGGTGTACGAGCAAAAAGGAAAGAAAAATTCCTTCGTTGAACAATTTGTGTGCAATTCGCTGGAAGAATTCGACAATTTAGAAGATGATTTAGATGACAAGAGTGAAGAGCTTGTCAATCGCTTGGAAGAGTTATTAGGAGGAGGAAAGGCTAAATATACGACCTTAGTTGAAGCGTAATTTACATGAAGATGACCGTCACCTCTGAGGTGACGGTCATCTTGTATCTCAACAATCAATTACTTCTTTTTTCTAATATTACTTTCATATTCAACGTTTCTTTCCCGCGTTTTACAACCACCGCAACTTCATCACCGGGTTTATATTCACCAAGAGCATACGTAAAATCATACAAGTTTTTAATATCCACCTTACCGAATTTTATAATAATATCGCTGCCTTGTAATCCGGCTTTTGCCGCAGGGCTTCCTTCCCGCACGCCGGAAAGCTTCATTCCTTCAACTTGCTCGCCAAAATCCGGGATAGTTCCCATATAGACCCGCGTGCTTCGCCCTCCGCCACCAGTTGGGCGAGGAGCCTCAACAGCGACGTATTGAGGCTTTGCGGTTTCTTGGTCAAGGTCGAAGGCAATTGCTTCAACATATTTTGTAACTTGTTCCATACCGTCGTAATTTATTTTCTCAGATTCATCGGACGGCCGGTGATAGTCCGAATGCAAATCGGTAAAGAAATGGAACACGGGAATTTGCTTCGCATAAAAGGAAGAATGGTCGCTTGGTCCATAGCCATCCTTATTAAGCTTTAACACAAACATCGAATCGCGGTTGTGCTTCTTCACTAACTCTTCAAACCCCGTCGAAGTCCCGATACCATAAACGATAAGAACTTTGTTGTTGAGGCGCCCAATCATATCCATATTGAGCATGGTTACGGTTTTTTCGAGAGGAAGGGTAGGAGCTTTTACATAATACGCAGAGCCAAGCAGTCCCAATTCTTCTCCGGAAAATGAAAGGAAGAGAATACTGCGTTTGAGTTCGCTTTTCCTTGCAGCAAATGCCTGAGCAAGCTCAAGCAAGCCAGCTGTGCCGGAAGCGTTGTCATCAGCGCCATGGTGAACTGCAACCGTATCCGGCTTGGTTGAGCCTGAGCCAGGTCCGCCGTAGCCAAGATGATCGTGGTGTGCGCCGATGGCAATGATTTCATTTTTCAAAACGGGATCGTTGCCTTCGAGGAACCCTACTACGTTCGCGGTGGTTTCACGAATCTCGTTAAGATCGGTTTGCAGTGAGATAGAAACTTCTTTCAGCGGCATGGATTTAGGAGATTGTGTTGTATTGATTGCCGCTTGAATATCCTTTAAGTTTGTGCCGCTTGCTTTAAGAAGATCATTTGCAACATCACGCTTAATATGGACTGCAAGAATTCCCGCGTTGCCCGTAGATTGATCATAGCTTAATTTCATCAGATCATCGGTATCGGAATCCGTCGGTCCCGTTACAACGAGCAGCGCCTTTGCTCCCAATTCCTTTGCTTTCGATGCTTTATACCGAAGCGAGACAAACAATTCCAGCTTGCCTTTGAGAGAATCGCCCTCAGGCGCATTGCGTAAAAGAAGAACCGCTTTATCTTTGACATCTATTCCTTTGTAATCATCGTAATTCTTGTCGGATGCAGATATGCCGTACCCAACAAATACCACGTCACCGGAAAATGTGCCGCTTGCAGAAAAACCAAATGGGCGATATTCTTTATCAACCATTAATTTTTTAGAGCCGCCTCCAGCAGAATAGGAAAAGCTGTTTTTCTGGCCAAGCCGAACGCCCGAAACAAATTCAAATTTTTGCAAGTATGTTCCATTATCGCCAACGGGCTTTAATCCATACGATTTGAATTCATCTGCGATGTATTGCTCAGCTTTCTCGGCGCCCTTTGAACCAGCCTTTCTCCCTTCAAGCGCATCCGATGCGAGATAGCTGACATGCTTACGGAGTTCCGCAGCGGTGATTTCAGGTTTCGAGATTGTTTGTGCGAGAGAGGTTAAAACGAAAGAAAATACTAGAACAGCCGGAAAAAGAATTGCTTTATAATTCATAGTGGCTCCTACTTAGGGGTTTCAAATTTATGTGCTTCAAAATATTGGCCTGTAATATTCAGGCTCGCATCTGAAGCAAGATAAACAAAAACATCGGTAATTGCATCAGGGGGTTGAAGCTTGGATTGATCCTCATCCGGATACGCAAGATGGCGCATATCGGTTGCAATGGGTCCTGGATTGACCGAATTTACTCTAATCCTAACTTTCTTCACCTCATCGGCAAGAACCTGAGTAAATCCCTCGAGTGCAAATTTTGAGACGGCATAGGCTCCCCAGTTTGCACGACCAACTTTTCCAACCGATGAAGTAACATTGATAATTGAACCCGATCGTTGTTTTATCAAAAATGGCAAAACAGCTTTGGTCACATGGAACAAGCCATGAACATTCGTTTCAATGATCCTGTGCCATGTAGGTTGGGTAAAATCACTGAGGGGGATGCGGGGTCCCAACACTGCGGCATTGTTGATAAGAATATCAATTGCGCCGAATTCTTCAATGACTTTTTGCACAAACTGTTGAACTTGCTCTGCATCGGCAATATCACATTGCAACGCAAGAACTTTAGCGCCCTTCGTGTGAAGCTCGATTCTTGCTTTCGTTAAATGATCTTCTGAGCGCGAACAAATTGCAACATTCGCCCCTTCAGATGCAAATCTAAAAGCGAGGGCTTTACCAAGTCCTTTAGATCCCCCTGTGATAATTGCAGTTTTATTTTGAAGTTTCAATGGTACATCTGATGCAAAATACGAAATTGGCAATTTGCCTTTCGAGGCTATTCGACCCAATCGGCAATAAATACATTAAACTCGTAACGGTCTTTTGCATTTCGGTCGGATACGAAAACGATCTTTTTCCCATCGCGGGTGAACATGGGAAAGGAATTAAAATGCCCACCGAATGTTGCTTGCTCAAGACTCGTCCCATCGTCTTTGATAAGGAACAGCTCAAAATTTCTTCCTCGCGGATCTTTCATGTTGGAAGAGAAAATGATTCGTTTGTTATCCGGATGAAAAAATGGAGCAAAGTTTGCCGTTCCGCTGTTTGTCAGTTGCTTCTTATTCCTGCCATCTGCATTGCAAATGAAGATTTCCATTTTGCTCGGCTTTACAAGTTCTTCAGCAAGGAGCGATTTGTATTCCGTCACTGCGGAGTCTTCTTTCGGGTGATATGCACGATAGACAACTCGCTTTCCATCCCATGAAAAATTAGCCCCGCCATCATACCCGATATCGTTTGTAATCTGCTTAATGCCTGTTCCATCCAAATTCATGGTGAAAAGATCAAGGTCGCCGTTGCGGGAAGAGGTGAAAACTATTTTTTTTCCGTTTGGGGCAATCGTAGCTTCAGCATCGTATCCTTTGCTCGCGGTTAAGATTTTGAGATTAGTTCCATCAGCATTTGCGGTATAAATATCATAAGAATTGAACACACCCCACACATATCCTTTAGATTTATCTGGAGAGGGGGGACAGAGGTCATTGGCGGCGTGCGTTGAAGCGAAAAGGATTTTTTTACTGCCCGGGAAAAAATACGCGCACGTCGTCCGACCTTTACCCATGCTGACGAGTTTTTGCCCGGATCCATCGAGGTTCATCGTAAAAATCTGGTCGCACCGATAAGAGGAACGTGTTGATTGAAAAATCAATTTTTTCTCATCGAAGGAGAAATACGCCTCCGCGTTCGTTCCGCCGAATGTAAGCTGGCGGATATTGCGAAGATGC
>JACQBK010000047.1 GCA_016194505.1 Ignavibacteriales bacterium
AAGAATTTCCCGGATGGAGTATACGTGGTCGTCGCGCTTTTGTCGTATGATCATCTCCCCCAACAAGCCGAACGAAACGAATTGAATGCCGATGATGATGAACAAAATTCCGACAAGAAATAACGGGCGATTGCTCAACGATGTTTTACCTAAAAGCCACTCGATTGATAAGTACTCATCAATGAATAACCCAACGAGAAATAAAATAATTCCCCACAACCCGAACAAGTGGAGCGGGCGGCGGATGTAACGAGTGGTAAACAGCACCGTCAGCAGATCCAAAAATCCCCTCAGGAAACGGCTCGCGCCGAATTTTGTACGACCATACTTACGGGGGCGGTGGTGCACTGTTTTTTCTCCGACTTTGTAGCCCGCCCAATGAGCAAGCGCCGGAATGTAACGATGCAGCTCGCCGTGGACATCCACTTCCTTTACGACTTCTTTGCGGTATGCTTTAAGCCCGCAATTGAAATCGTGAATGGGAATGCCCGTAACTTTGGCTGTTACGAAATTAAAGAACCGCGAAGGGATCGTTTTGGAAAGGGGGTCGTTTCGTTGTTGTTTCCAGCCGGAGATGAGATCGTAATTGTGTAGCAGCCCGGTAATGAGACCGGGAATTTCCGCGGGGTCGTCTTGCAAATCGGCATCCATCGTAACGACAAATTCGCCTTCCGCCTCTTTGAAGCCCACGGAAAGCGCTGCGGATTTGCCGAAGTTCCTTCTGAAACGAATGACCTTGACGCGCTTATCGTTGTTATGTAATGCCTCCAAAATTTGAAATGAAGCGTCGGTGCTTCCGTCGTCAATGAAAATAAGCTCAAACGGTCTCCGCAGGGGCGTTACTGCCCTGAGAATTTGGTCGTACAGCTCCATTAACGACTCCGCTTCATTCATCAGCGGCACAACGATAGAAAGGAATAACGCCTTTTTATCCTGTCGGGGTTTGCCTGATTTGCTGTGCTTTTCTTTTGTGGGATTTGGCATATCTTAATGTATTGTTATTAAAACCAAAGTAAAAGAATTTAGCCCGAAATGCAAGGTAAGCCACTTCGCCCCGCCCCCAAGCATTTTAGCGGCAAGATGACCGTCACTTTAAAAGTGACGGTCATCTGGGCTTTTTGTAGGGGCGTTCTCCCTAAGGGATCCCTTCGGGAAATTGAACGCCCCTACAAAGATTTTAGAGGAAATATGTCGCACATTGAAAAGTGTTTTGTAGAGGTGAGGCATGCCTCACCCCTACCATCAAGATTCAGAAAGATTTTGCAGGGGCGAGGTCACCTCGCCCCTACCGAAGAAGTTTGCTTGGGGCTCAATGAATGACCCCATCTCCCAAGGGGATGCCTTTGGTACTAGCCTTCCCCTGATCCCGCCACAAAACGGCGGGACATCCCGCTTCTCAGGATTCCGCCCCAGCGGGATTCAGAAAGCGGAACAAAAAACGTGAGGGGAAGGGATGTTTTTTCAAAATTCTTGACACTTTCGTTGAAAATCCAAGCTGTGTTCGTTATATTGCACAGGTCAATCTCTCGCAGTTTGCATAATGAATGCTTGCTCCTAAGAAATCCCTCGGCCAAAATTTTCTCCAAGATGATAATGTCGCTCGTAATATTGTGGAGCGATTGCATTTGGAGCGAGAAGACGTTGTCGTTGAAATAGGTCCGGGCAAAGGCGCGCTTACGCAGTTCCTCTCCACTCACGTGGGAACCATCATCGCTATTGAGCTTGATGAACGCGCCGTTGGCGTGCTCAAAGAATTGTTCGGCTCGTCGGTAGAAATTATTCATGCGGATGTTCGGGAAGTTGATCTCACGGCGTTATCGCAGCGGCGGGGAAAGCGGTTTCGGGTTATCGGGAACATCCCGTATTACATCACGAGCGAAATTCTTTTCTGGCTGTTCGAGCATTATGAGGTTGTCGTTGATGCGACGATCATGGTTCAGCTTGAAGTAGCGCGCCGGTTCGTTGCGAAGCCCCGCACAAAGGACTATGGAATTCTTTCCATCTTTACGCAGTTTTATTCGAAGCCGGAAATGCTGTTTAAAGTTTCACGAAATTCCTTTTACCCGAAACCTTCGGTTGATTCGGCAGTTGTGAGGTTCGAATTTCGCCGTGAGCTTCCGGAGTGCAACCGGAAATTATTTAAAAACATTGTCCGCGCCACATTCGGGAAACGAAGGAAAACCCTGCGCAACGGGTTGAAATACATGGGACTTGACGAGAATAAGCTTAACACTCTTGCGTTCGATCTGAATAGGCGTCCCGAAACATTATCGCTGGAGGAGTTTATTAACTTGACAAAATTGATTGAGCCATTTGAGAATTCACTAACGTTAAAATTCTAAAAATTTTTCTCACGCAAAGACGCAAAGAAAAAACTTTATCCACAAAGGTCACGAAGAGAAATTAAAATGATGAAGTCTTTGCATTACTTTGTGTCTTAGTGCCTTTGTGGCAAAAATCATTTTTAAGACGCATATATTTTAAAAGAATTGATCGAGCAAGAACAAAATACCGAAGAACTCAAGTCTCAGCCGCGAGAGCTTATAGAGGTTGACGATGAGTTGATGCAGGATATCGAGGAGCTGGTCCGCTCGAAATCGGATTTCCTTATTCTCAATATCCTGCAAGACCTGTATCCCGCCGATGTTGCTCACATCATGAATCGGCTGAATACCGATGAGGCTGAGTATATCTTTACGCTCCTTTCGGATGAGGTTGCAAGCGAGGTGCTCCTTGAGGTAGGCGATGCGCATCGCGAACATCTGCTCCGTATCATACCGCGCCACAAGCTGACAGAGTTGGTGAGTAAGATGGATTCGGACGATGCGGCTGATATCGTCGGTGCGCTCTCCGATGAAAAAGCTGGAGAAGTTTTGGAGACGATGAACGTTGAAGATTCATCCGACGTTGAAGAACTTCTGCGCTACGATGAGAACACCGCCGGCGGTATCATGGGCAAAGAAATGGCGGTTGTATCGCCAAAGGATACCATCAAGCAGGCGATTCGAGTTGTTCGAAAGATGGCGAAAGAGCATAAAAACATTTACACGGTCTACGTTGTCAATGAAGACGGTCTCCTTATCGGCGCGGTGCCGCTACAAGACCTTCTTGTTCATGCCCCCAATAAACGGATGAATAAACTGGTGAGTCCCGAAGTCCTCAGTGTTACCACGGACGTTGACCAAGAGGAAGTCGCACGGATATTTGCAAAGTATGATATTGTCTCGCTGCCCGTGACCGACAAAGCGGGAAAATTGCTCGGACGCATCACTGTTGATGATATCGTTGACGTCTTAGAAGAAGAGCACGTTGAAGACGTTGCGCGGATGGTCGGTTCCGATGCTGATGAAATGGAGCGCCGCTCACCAGCGAAGATCGCGCTGTTACGATTGCCCTGGGTCTTAACAACGTTATTCATAGAACTGATGGCAGGTGTTGTCATTCACTATTTTGATGCGACATTATCAAAAGTAATTTTACTCGCATCGTTCATGCCGATTATCTCTGCCATTTCGGGCAACACAGGGCTGCAGTCGGCTGCCATCATCGTGCGCGGTCTTGCTACCGGGCATGTTGATATCAATCGTTGGTTAGATCCTATTTCCCGTCAATTTCAAACGACTCTTATTATTGGCGGAGCTTGCGGAGCGGTGATAGGTCTTATCGGAGGTATGTGGCATGGGCGAGCGTTGTTCGGTTTGGTGGTTGGTATTTCCATGTTTATTTCCATCAACATATCGGGCTTTGTCGGCACGGCTGTCCCGTTGATTTCCAAGCGGTTGGGATTTGACCCTGCGATGACAGCAGGACCGTTCGAGACAGCATTTCAAGATGTCGTCGGCATTTCGATCTTCCTGACCTTTGCCACAATCCTTCTGCAATGGCTGTAAGAATAACATGTTCTATTCCTCGAAAAAATCCTGAATGAATCTCCGGAAGTTTTATTCAATCCTCGCTCCCGTGGATGTTGTCTCTATCGTCTTTCTTTTGTTTCTCAGCGCGCTTAACGGAATATTTTTTATGAGGGTGGCGTTGTGGCGGGAGCTTGTTGCCGTCAACATTGTGGTCATCGGCGCGATTGTGCTCTTGGCGTGGCTGGCTGAGACGAAGAAAACAAGACTGTTGATCGGTCTTCATCGGTGGTACTGCTATCCGATTGTTCTCTTTGTCTTCAAAGAAATTTATCTTATGGTTCGCCCCATCCACCCGATAGACTATGACGCGCTGTTGATTTCAATTGATCATTGGATGTTCGGCGTTCACCCGACGCAATGGATCGCCCAGTTTTCGCATCCGGTGTTGACGGAAATTTTGCAGATCGCGTATTTTTCGTATTACCTATTGTTCATAATTCTCGGCGTGGAAATTTACCGCCGCCATGCTATCGAAGAGTTCGATAAAGCCGCATTCTTGATCGTGTACGGTTTTTATCTTTCGTATCTCGGATATTTTCTCCTGCCGGCAGTCGGTCCGAGATTTATATTGCACAATTTTGCATCATTGAGCACCGAGTTGCCCGGCATATTTCTGACCGATACGCTTCGAGGAATTATCAACGCGGGGGAATCCATTCCCCGCAACCATCCCAACCCCGTTGAGTTTGTCCAGCGGGATGTGTTTCCTAGCGGCCATGCCCAGCTTACACTTATAGTAATCGTTCTCGCATTTCGTTACAATCTGAAGACGAGATGGCTTCTGACAACGCTTGCGACCCTGCTTATTATCGGGACGGTGTACCTGCGTTATCACTATGTTATAGATTTGTTTGCCGGCGCAGTGTTCACGTGGATTACGATTTGGACGGGCGATAGAATCGAGCGTTGGTGGGATAGGCATACCAAGCTTGTTAGTAAAGCGAACTTTTCCAAGGGAATCTTCCGAAGGAATCCCTTTGGGACCTTCGGGACAGTTCGCTAAGCAATGCGGCGTCCCGATACATCGGGACGCCCTACAATTCAATGGCAAGTTAAATGAGGCTTGAAACTCAACCCAAAATACCATAAGTTTTCCTTATGTAACAATTTGATATACGTAACGTAGTTTTTACAGGTTACCATGACACACGAACAAATACTCAAAGAACTCGAATCTCTTGCGGAACAGAGCGGCATCACTGTGCGCTATGAAAAGGGAGACTTTGAAGGCGGCTTTTGCGTCCTGAAGACAGAGCGCTTGATTGTGGTCAATAAAAAATTAGCGCCACCCAAAAAAGCATCGGTATTGGCACAAGGTCTGGCTGAAATCGGCATCGAAGATAAATACCTGAAGCCCGTCATTCGAGAGTTCATAGAAGATGAGCTTGCCCGCGCCACTCGGCTATGAGCTCGCTGATATATATTGACCGATATTGTTTCTAATCACCGATACACATAACACCTCATCAACCGAAAGCTTGAAGTTATTCTTTGGAACAGAGCCTCTTTCTTAAAGGACTTATTATTGGTTTTTCGCTTGCGGTGCCGATTGGACCCATTGGCATTATGTGCATTCGCAAAACTCTGGCAGAAGGGCACCTCTCTGGTCTTGTTGTCGGGGCGGGCGCCGCAACTGCGGATGCCATCTATGGATGTATAGCTGCGTTCGGTCTGACGGTTGTTTCCGATCTTCTTATCAGCCAAGAATCATGGCTGCGTCTTGTGGGCGGCGGGTTTCTTTTATTCCTTGGAGTTAAAACGTTCCTTGCTCACCCTGAGAACGAGTCAACAACCGCGAACGGAAAAGGGTTAATAGGTTCTTATATATCAACGTTTTTGCTCACCCTCACTAATCCGTTAACGATTTTTGCCTTTGTGGGAATCTTTGCCGCGCTTGGTTTAGGAAACGGGTTGAGCTACTTTACCGCATGGACGCTTGTTCTTGGAGTATTTACGGGTTCGTGTTCTTGGTTTTTATTTCTCAGCTACAGCGTTACGCTGTTTCGCAAAAAATTTAGTTCCGTTGGGATTCGATGGCTCAATAAAATTTCAGGGTCTCTTATTGTCATCTTTGGTGTCATCGCTCTTTTAAGTTTTCGGTAAAACCATTACCCCGTCAGCTAATTTAACTATGGAAAAACTTAAGCCTCTTCTTCCGTTCTTCTTGGTTGCTGTTGTTGCAATAGCCGTCATTGTGATGCTGTTCCCCACGGCGCATCCGTACGGTGGCATTGCTCTGCCGCTCAATGATAACGAAATAATCGAGTTATCGAAGAAAACCCTCAACGATTTAGGAATTAATTATTCTGCTCTTACGCCGGATGCTCTCCTCAGTGTCGACAAAAAATTAGTGCGGCAAACGCAAGAACAATTCGGGTTGGAGCGATCGAATACATTGCTTCGCGAATCTATTCCCGGATATATCTGGGAGGTCCGTTGGAGGAAAATCAACAAGGTTGATCTCTTGGCGATTGGCGATGAAAAAAATTCTCAAGCGGTAGCGGAAAAGGTGTCAGATGCGTTATTCGGAGACGTCTTTCTTCAATATGATACACAAGGCCGACTGCTCCGCTTCGATAGAAAAATAAAAGACAGCACTGCCATTTCTTCTCTTTCTGCGGACCAAGCTAAAGCTCTGGCAAGCTCATTTTTAAAGCGTTTCTCATCATTTGGGCAACTATCCGAGGACACCGTCGCCGCAGAAAAAATAAAGGCTCCCTCAGCCCCGGAAAATGAAAAACAGGACGACATTAAATTTACAATGTCCGATGAGGCTCAAAAGAAAATTGAGCGGTCCCATCGCTCAGATTTTGAGTATAATTGGTCAACGACTTCACCGGAATTAAAGGATCAAATTGTTATCAAGGTCACTGTTACAGGCAATCTCATATCGCTATATAGCGTCGAGTATAAGGTTCCCGATAAATTTACCGATTCGACTCCTATTATTGTTCAAGTTATTATCATGGTGATTGTGTATTGCGCCATCGTTATAATAATGATCGTATTGGCGTTTAAGCTTTTCCGCTCGTTTGAAATCGGTTTCCGCATGGGGGTCATCGCCGGCATTCTTGTTGGTTGCATTGTCGGCATAGAGGCATACATCGGCGGCATGCATGAATCCATCGGAGAAATTATTTTACGGGTGCTTTTCGCGTCGGTATTCATGGGCGGCATATTGATTCCTATTTGGGCTGTGGGCGAATCGTTGGTGCGCGAGATATGGAAAGAGAAATTTATCTCGCTCGATCTTCTTTCGAAAGGCTATATTGTTCAGTCGCGCATCGGTGAAAGCATTATTCGGGGCATTGGACTTGGTCTGGGAATGTTAGCGCTTTGGCTGATACTAACGAAAATTGCCGGGTTCTTGACCCATCCTTGGATCGGTGACACGGATAGTAAACCGTTTCGTGAGTTTAGCGTGTTTTCGCCGGCGTTATATGTGATAGGTCATAGTATCTACGTCAACGCCTTTTACGTTTCCCTCTTTGTCATGTTTTCAGTTTCACTGTTACGGAAACGCATCGCTTCGGCAATAGTTCTCAATGCAGTCGGCGCAGGTATTTTTGCACTATTGAATCGAGAAGGCATCCAGCCGTTGCCGATAGGTATGGGTATTGAGTTTGCCGTCGGGATCCTGGTTGTATGGACATTTTATCAGTATGATGCACTTGCAGCCTTCATAGCCCTTTTTACGTACACGGTTGCTCAAAATACTGCGGCACTTATGAATGTCGGGCATCCGGTGTTAGCCGGTTCCGGGTACACCCTGATTGGCTTTTTCGGATTGTTGCTTATCGGTTCTGTGGCATCGCTGTACCGAAAAAATAAAATTACGGATTTTGATAGTATCACCCCTGCATTTGCACGGCACATCACGGAGCGTCAACGGCTCCAACAAGAATTGGAAATAGCCCGCCAAGTGCAGATGAGTTTTCTGCCAAAGTCGAATCCAACAGCGTATAGACTGGATATCGCTTCGCGTTGCGCCCCCGCTCTTGAAGTCGGCGGCGATTATTATGACTTCATTGAATTAGGTCCCGACCGTCTCGGTGTTGCAGTGGGTGATGTTTCAGGAAAAGGCACGCAAGCCGCATTTTTTATGACTCTTACAAAAGGTTTTTTGCGAGCGCTTGCGAAAATTTCGGATTCCCCTTCCGCAGTTCTCTCGCAAGTGAACAAGCTGTTTTATGAAAACGTCGAGCGCGGTGTGTTCATCAGCATGGTCTATGGCATATTCGATACGAAGGGGCATACGATCACATTGGCGCGTGCAGGGCATAATCCCGTTATCATGCGGAGCACCACCGGCAACGATGTTCAAGTCGTCAATCCTATGGGACTTGCGTTGGGATTAGATGCCGGTGAGGCGTTTAACAAGTCCATCCAGGAAGTAACCATCCCGTTTCAGCAGGGCGATCTCTTTGTTTTTTATACGGATGGATTTCCCGAGGCAATGAACAAAACGATGGAAGAGTTCGGCGAAGACCGTTTGTGCCAGACCGTCCAGCAACTTGCCCAGAACTCGGCGGTAGAAATCATGAATGGGATATTTGCGGAAATGAAACGATTCGTCGGCAAAGCAAAACAACACGACGACATGACGATTGTGGTGGTGAAAGTGGCGTGACCGAGTTTTTTGTAGGGGGCGAGGTGACCTCGCCCCTACAGGAGTTCTCATGAAAGGCGTTTTGTAGGGGTGAGGCATGCCTCACTTACAAAGGTTTTATATGTAGGAGCGTAGTATTTTAAAACATCTTTTGGTTCAAAGAGAGGAAACACTATGCGCATCCTTGTTGTGAACGGACCCAATCTTAATTTGTTGGGAAAACGCGAGCTGGCGATCTATGGTAAAACGACGCTATGGGATATTGAAAATCGGTTAAAGAAAAAATTTTCCAAGGTGAAGTTCGAGTTTTATCAATCCAACAGCGAAGGCGCAATGATTGATATGCTCCAAAAAGGAATGGATGGCGCATTTGATGCTGTTATCATCAACCCCGGCGCATACGGGCATTACTCGTACGCAATTCAGGATGCGGTTTCAGCGTTGAAAATTCCGGTCGTGGAGGTTCATCTTACCAATATCCACGCGCGAGAGGAATTCCGTCATCGTTTGGTCATTGCTCCCGTCTGCAAAGGCGTCATCACCGGACTCGGACCCATGGGCTATGAGCTGGCAGTGCAATATCTTCTGGAAGCGTAACAACAGTAGCCAGTAGTCAGTAGCCAGAATTCAGAAGAAAAGCTTTTATCTACTGGCTACAGAATTCTGACTTCTGTCTCCTGTTTCTTTAATTTTTCATTGCGCCAGAGGCGCATGAGCCTTTGGCTCATTTAACTTTTTATTTGATACGTGATAAAAGCCGTCGTTTTTGATCTTGATAATACGCTTGTTGACTTCATGGCAATGAAAAAACAAGCCATTGATGCCGCAATCAATGCCATGCGCGATGCGGGATTGAAACTTTCCGCCGAGGATATCCGCAAGCGCATTGACGTGATTTATGCCGAACGGGGCATCGAGTTCCAAAACGTCTTCGATCAACTGTTGTTCGATGAGTTTAGCAAAGTGGATTACAAAATTCTTTGTTCGGGTATTATCGCCTATCGCCGGGCGCGTGAAGCCGCCCTTACGCCGTATCCTCATGTCTTTCTTACACTCAACGAGCTGATGAAATTGAATTTAAAATTGGGTGTTGTTTCCGATGCGCCGACGAAGGAAGCATGGATGCGCCTATGTTATCTTAACTTTCATCATATCTTTGACGCCGTTGTAACGTTTGATGATACGCGCGAGCGGAAGCCAAGTCCGGGTCCCTTTAAAGAAGTGTTGCGTCGCCTGAATGTTTCTCCTACGGATTCGCTTATGGTGGGCGATTGGGCGGAGCGCGATGTCGTTGGCGCCGCACAAGTCGGCATGAAGACCGTATTTGCCCGCTACGGCGATACGTTCGATACGCTCATCTCCAACGCAAACTATGAAGTAGATGACATTCGGCAAGTGGTGGATATCGTCAAAAAAGAAAACGGATGGACATAAGCGCTATGAGTACCATTCAAGGCATTGGCGTTGATGTTGTAGATGTTGACCGGATGAAACAAGCTCTCGATGCGTGGGGTCAACAATTGATGGAGAAGCTGTTCACAAAAGCGGAGATAACTTACTGCACCGCCAAAAAAAATCCTTCTGAGCATTTTGCAGCGCGCTTTGCAGCGAAGGAAGCGGTGAGCAAAGCGATTCAAACCGGCTGGAGCGGCGCATTCCGTTGGAAAGATGTCGAAGTGGCTAATAGCCCCTCCGGCGCACCGAAGATTATTGTTCATCATACGCTCGCCTCCACGCTTGGCGCGGCGAAAATTCATCTCTCTCTATCCCATACAAAAACGACCGTTGTAGCATTTGCCATCATTGAAAAAGCGTAATTGTGGTTTTAATTCTCGCGCATAATCTTAGTAGAAACCATCTTAAAAGATAGAAGGAAAGGGCTTCTGTCGACTGGGACACATTGTAAGGCGAGCTTTAGCTCGCCACAGTGGTGAGCGAACTGAAGTTCGCTCTACGTACAAAGTTTTGAACCGTTGAAAGATTGTATGATATTTTTGAGATAGGTTCTAAGGGGGACAAAAATTTAATGCACTTGGAACATTTGTGATGCTTTTTCCCCTCCTTTTTTAAGGAGGGGTCGGTCCCGTTTTTTGGGATCGGGGGAAGTCAGAGTTTAGTGTTTCTACTCTATTCTATAGGTTTATGATACAAAATTATTTATGAGTAGCAGCACCAGTATTACAGAACAACAGTTTTCTGTAATAATTCAACGCATAATGTGCGACGCACTTCTCGCTCGTAGGTTACTAATGTTTAATGAATCATGTCATTTGTAGGTAAAAGTGCGTCGCACATGGGAGCCTCAATTCATCACTATCTCAATCCGAAAGGAGTCTTGTATGATGCGACGATATGTGGTTATGTTCGTTCTAACAATTTCTTTTCTTGCCGGAGCGGCACGCGCTCAAGGCTTCTTTGTAACCATCAACGGAGGTCTTTCGAAAGACATGCGCTCGAAAACGGAAAATTTCTGGAAGATGGGCTATAATATCGGAGCGCACGGATTCATCTCGTTGCCGGGAATCGCCATCGGCGGCAGAATTGCATATCATAGCTGGAGCGCAGATGGCGAAGGGAGGATTAAGGAGTATAACCCGGGCGTCAACTACTCGATCACCAGCGTTTCCGGGAGCCAATCCATGATCGAAATTGTTCCTTCCGTGAGAGTAGCGCTTGTGAATCCGCCCGTAGGGACGAGAATTGACGTGCAGGCGGGGTTCGGGCTTTTCATTGTCAGTCCCGGCGATGTAACGATATCAGGAAACTTTTCAGTGCCAGGGACCACCGGCAGTGGATCAATAACCTTTAAGAGCGAATCCTTAACCGGATTTGGTCCGCAGATTGCCTTGCCATTTACCATTGCGGGTAAAATTGAGATCATGCCGCTCTATGCGGCATACAGCGCCAAAGGAGATTGGTACAATTATTATGCGCTGAATGCGGGCATTCGGTTTGGGATGTAAAGTTTTGGTAGGATTCCGGTTTGCGTTATAACAACTTGCCATTGCAACTCTTGCGAGTTTTCCGTACTTTGCTAGCACTACAACACTATCATTCACCGCCTCGAGTACATTTATGAAACACATCGGCATAAAGAAGCTCTATTATTCCATCAGCGAGGTCAGCACTATTACGGGACTTGAGCAGTACGTGCTTCGGTATTGGGAGTCCGAGTTTCCCCAGTTGAAGCCGGCTAAGAACCGCGCAGGGAATAGAATTTACACGAACAAAGATATTAAGCTCATCTTGTACATCAAAAGGCTTTTGAGAGATGAGCGCTACACGATTGAGGGTGCGAAGAAAGTGCTTGAGGAATACGTGCCCGAATCCGATGGAGCCGAACAACTTGAATTGCTGAATGTCCCGCCGAAGAAAAAAATTCAGGACGAAGACATTAAAGCCGATTTGGTCGAGGTGAAACAGTTTTTAGAGGAGTTGGAAGAACGACTGAAGTAAGTTGCATGCTTTTTTGATTTTTTGCAGTCCTGTGAGACAGGAAAAATTCCTGCGGGACAGGAAATCTCGCGGTTATGAAAAAACCGAATAAGAAGGCAAATTTTGTGTTTTTCGTTTGATTTCGTGAAATTTCGTCCCTGTATCATTTCCTGCTCGACAGGAAATTTTGCAAAATTTTTATGTTGAATTAAGAGGTTTTGGCTAATTTTTTTCGAGATTTTGTTTTATTGTTCCTTCATTTTCATTTAGCATCGGAACGTGGTCACGCTTAACAACAGCGGGATAAACTGCGCCCGGTAGCGCATGACGAAGTCATCCCCTTGGGACTTGTCCCAAAGCTTTATCTGTTCTTTTAATTTTTTATCTGTTCTTTTAATTTTACTTTTTCATTTTTACATTTTCATTTAGCATCGGAACGTGGTCCCGCTTAGCGGGATAAACTCCGCCCGGTAACGCATGACGAAGTCATCCCGTTGGGACTTGTCACAAAGCTTTATCTGTTCTTTTATTTTTACTTTTTCATTTTTACATTTTCATTTAGCATCGGAACGTGGTCCCGCTTAGCGGGATAAACTCCGCCCGGTAGCGCATGACGAAGTCATCCCCTTGGGACTTGTCCCAAAGGGATCTTCCGAAGGAATCCCTTTGGGACCTTCGGGACTTGGGGTGCCTCCGGGATCAAAAAAAAGTGTATGAGTTACTTTGTTTATGTAATCCAAAACGTATTAAGGAATTTATTCAATCGGAACGTGGTCCCGCTTTGCGGGATAAACTGCGCCCGGTAGCGCATGACGAAGTCATCCCCTTGGGACTTGGGGTGCAAGAAGTTTTTAAAATAGTGGATATGATGTAATCGGAACGTGGCGCAGCCCGGTAGCGCACTTGCTTGGGGTGCAAGGGGTCGCGGGTTCAAATCCCGCCGTTCCGACAATTGAGATGAAATACTTCTTCTACATTTTACGAAGTAAGAATGATGGTAGATACTATAAAGGTCAAACTGAAGACGTAGAGGCAAGACTGCAACGACATAATCGTGGGGATTCAAGATCTACAAAAGCAGGAAGACCATGGGAGTTAGTTTATGTCGAAGAATATACATCACGCGCTGAAGCGATTCGTCGAGAGAGGTTTCTAAAATCCGCATCAGGGTTGGAAGAGTGGCAGTCTTTGAGGAGTAAGATCGAGAAGAAGAGATAACTTCAATTTTTGGAGATGACTATTAGCGCACTTGTCCCAAAGGGATCTTCCGAAGGAATCCCTTTGGGACCTTCGGGACTTGGGGTGCTCCAAAGGAGTCCCTTCGGGACAAGGGGTCGCGGGTTTTCCGCACAAACAGCGTGCGGGATTCTGAAATTGTCATCTGCTCGCTGGAAAACGCTCGTAGGACAATTTCGAACAAATCTGCGTTGTTTGTTCCGCTTTTCTGAATCCCGTTCAATGGGCGGAATCCATAAAAACGGGACATCCCGCCGTAGCACAGCGAAGGCGGGACCGCCGTTGCGACAAAATCTGCCTCGCAGTTATTGCTGCGGGGCATAGTTTTCATAGAACAGAACACACCTGTTTTATTATTGTGATTATTCACCTTTTCGAGGAGAAAAATGCGTATAGGAAGCAAATTGGTGTTGGCTTGTGTGATTGCTCTCTTTCCGCAACATGTCCCAACGCTGCAAAAGCCCCAACTCACCCTCACTGGATCCATCCAACGAAGCAGTTTTTTGAGTCCCAATTCGGGCGCTGCTCAAGATTCAGTGCTAGTACCGCCTATTATGCTGAAGAGGGAATCGCTGCAGGCGGGAAATCCGTTAGCTACCTATGCAGCGATGCTTGAGCGTGAGCCTTCATACTTGAAGTCCAAAATCTTCGAGGATTTTTATCGGCAAACGCGC
>JACQBK010000042.1 GCA_016194505.1 Ignavibacteriales bacterium
ACATTACTCACTACGATGACAACAGTTGAACAGTTGATTGACGGCTATAAACAGGACAGAGAATCTGTCTACAATACCTGGTTCGTGAACAACGAAGAGCGGCTCAAGGCTTTTCGGTCCATTCGCCGAGGTACGCTTCAAGTAGTGGACGACATCAAGCAAGGAACCTTCCCCAACGACTTCAAAGGATCCTCACTGGAATTTGTGCTCACCTGTATCACCGAACAGAAGCAGGTCTTTGAAGGGGCAGCTCATCCATTCTATTGGAAACCAAAGCTTCGCATACCCGACATTTATGAACATCAGGAGAACAAAAAGTACTTCGGTCAATTCCTGGAAGCTTGCCTCACTATATCGAAGGAAGAGACTCTCCTTAAGGAAATCATCTGCCTCGGTGAGAAAGACATTAAAGGTCTTGGTCCCGCCGTAGCAAACATTCTCTACTTCTTGCATCCAACACTGATTCCACCCTTTAACACTGCAATTCTGAAGGGCTTCAATCTTTTGTTCACCGAGAAGAAAAAATTGGGATCGTGGGAAGATTACCTGAGCATGAGAGAAGCGATTCTTGCTGCAAACAATAAATATAAATCACTTCTATCCAATGATTTGGGTGCGCTCTGCGGACTTCTTTTCGAAATCGGTATGGGCAATATTATTGCAAGCGATGAAAATGCTCTGGACGAACAAGAGAGAAAGAGAATTGAACGTCAGCTTCAAAAGCGCCATGCCGAAGTCCTCAGCGAAGAACAGGAAACTGATTTACACACCGAAATGCAATATCATCTGCTTAAAATTGGCAGTTCGCTCGGCTATGATGTCATCGCGGCAGCGAACGACCGCTCCAAGAATTATCAAGATAACAACTTCGGCTTCATGAGCCTTGAACAATTGCCGGCACTTCAAGTTGACCCTGATACTTTCAAGACTATCAATCTGATAGATGTTTTGTGGCTGGAAAAAGGGCTGAACAAGATTGTCAGCGCGTTTGAAATTGAGAAAAGCACTTCTATCTATTCCGGTATCCTCAGGCTTTCGGATTTGTCTTTCTCTCTTTCGGAAGATCAACGAACTCTTTTTCTCGTCATTCCTGACAGCAGAGAAAAGGAAGTCGTGCTGCAATTGAAACGACCTACAATGCGAAGCAACCGGCTGGCAATTCACTACATTCTCTTCTCCGACCTGCGGGAGCATTGCGATGCCTTGTGCAAATTCGGAGAGAATCATAACATTATGAGAAAGATTTCTAAGACGGTGGAATAATGCCTTCAGCACGGCTTTCTATTTGTTGTTGTGGCATATTTTGCCGTTGACTTTAAGAGCGCTTTTTGATACATAGAGATACATTGAACCATTCGATATGGGAAGAAAGGAATAACCATGCCTAACTTGCAACAATTCACTGCAATCATCGAAAAGGAAGAGAATCAATATGTTGCCCTCTGCCCTGAACTTGATATTGCCAGTCAAGGCAATACGGTTGAAGAAGCCCGCCTTAATCTGAAAGAGGCTTTGGAGTTGTTTTTCGAGACTGCCTCCCCACGAGAAATTCGCGAACGGTTGCATGATGAAGTTTTCGTTACTCGATTAGAGGTAGCAATTGGGTAAGCTGCAAGTCCTGTCAGGGCAGGAGGTTTGTCGCATCTTATCTAAACACGGATTTGAGATTGTTCGCCAACGAGGCAGTCACATCGTCATGCAAAAGAAAACAGCCGCTCCACTATCACTGTCCCCGTCCCAAACCACAAAGAGATCAGAATTGGAACGTTAAAGTCAATTATCAGACAGTCCCAAGTCCCCATTGGCAAGTTTGAATCATAATTTTTTCCATTGACTTTTAACCTCTTTTTTAATAGATTTAAGTCCTTTTGAAATGAATCACTTAGCCCGCCAAAGGCGGGAAAAACAATAATAGTAAGGGTTTTTTATGTTCGCAGTGGTCGAAATTGCAGGTCAGCAGTACAAGGTTGCCAAATCGGATAAGCTGTATGTCCCGAAAATGGACTCGGAAATCGGGGCAAAAGTAAAAATTGATAAAGTCCTTTTGGTGGGCGACGAGAAGAAAACGACAATCGGCGCGCCGTACATTACAGGCGCATCTGTCGAAGCCAAAGTGCTTGGGCACATGCAGGACGATAAAGTAACCGTGTTCAAAAAGAAGAAGCGGAAAGGCTACAGGGTCCGCCGCGGGCATCGCCAGCAATACACGCAAATCGAAGTAACAAAAGTTTAATGAATTAAAGTCACCTTAAGCTTGCCCGCCTACGGCGGGTGCGGTGACAGGTATAAAGTTTAACTGGAGATTGAAGTATGGCACATAAAAAAGGCGGTGGAAGTTCCCGCAACGGTCGTGATAGTAACGCGCAACGCTTAGGCGTAAAGCGGTTCGGCGGAGAACAAGTATCGGCAGGAAGCATTCTTGTTCGCCAGCGGGGAACAAAAATGCATCCGGGCATCAACGTCGGCATCGGCAGTGATGATACGCTCTTCGCTCTGGTTGACGGCGTCGTGAAATTCGAGCGCCTGGGTAAAACCCGACAGCGAGTCAGCGTTTACACGGCGTAAAAAATTAAATGTTTCATCGGAAAAGCCTCCCTCAAGGAGGCTTTTCTGTTATCACACCTGTAGTTGTCAAAAATAATATTCCCTTTACCGCAAAAAATCCCAATCCACGAAGAACACGAAGACCAACATTAAACGAGAAAAAAAATCTGGTGTCTTTATGGCTTAGTGGCAAAAACAACTGGAGACCATTATGAAAATCACAGTCATTGGTGCAGGAAATGTCGGCGCAACCGCCGCTCAGCGTATAGCTGAAAAAGAATTGGCAAACGAAGTAGTGCTTATTGATGTCGTGGAAGGCATGCCGCAGGGAAAGGGTCTGGATATGTACGAATCCGCCCCTGTGGAGGACTTCGATTCAAAAGTTATCGGAACAAACTCCTACGATGCAACGGCTAACTCCGATATTATTCTCATCACCGCCGGTATTGCCCGCAAGCCCGGCATGAGCCGCGATGACCTGCAGACAACAAACGCAGGCATCGTTAAATCATGCACGGAGCAAGCGGTCGCTAAATCACCGCGAGCGATTATCGTGGTCGTCTCCAATCCGCTCGATGTAATGACGTACGTTGCAATGAAGACCAGCGGATTCGAGCGTAACCGCGTTATCGGCATGGCGGGCGTTCTGGATTCCGCGCGCTTCCGCTCGTTCATCGCTATGGAAATGAATGTCTCGGTGGAAGACGTGAGCGCATTCGTTCTCGGCGGTCACGGAGATACGATGGTTCCGCTCCCCCGCTACTCAACTGTTGCCGGTATTCCGTTGCCGGATTTGATGGATCAGGCAACCATTGACAGGTTAGTAAAACGCACACGCGACGGTGGAATCGAGATCGTCAACTACCTCAAGACCGGAAGCGCATATTACGCTCCGTCTTCATCGGCAGTTCAGATGATCGAAGCGATTGTGAAAGATAAAAAACGCATTCTCCCCTGCGCGGCTTACTTACAAGGCGAATACGGATTGAAGGATGTTTATGTCGGTGTCCCGATAAAGCTGGGCAAGAACGGCATGGAGGAGATCATTCAGATCAAATTGACTCCGGATGAGCAAGCGGCATTAAACAAGTCCGCCGAGGATGTAAGGGCTAATATCGCAAAGCTGAAGCTGTAAGCCGTACATTCCGCCGAACGCCTCAATAAAGAAGGTAGAAAGCGAGACACCCCCATTTGTTTAGTATAAGCAAATGGGGGTCTTTTTATCCCTAACCATATCGCGAAAGCCTGTTTTTTCTTCGCTACCGTTCTTGACTCTTAAGAGAGCTTTTCTTAAAATTGGCTTGCATGAGCAGCCATTCATATACTCTCACTCCTTGTTATTTTGTGTTATTCTCACCCTTAGCATTGTGAAATTATCCCAACCGAGGAAAATTCCATAATGCAATTTCTCTCACCACTATATATGGAGGCATCCTTGAAACGAGCATTCCTTTACATCGTTGGCTTTGTTCTTCCGATGTTGTTTGTCGTTGCTTGCGCGTTCGCAGGCGGATTCCAATTAAACGAGCACGGGGCACGAGCGCTGGCGCAAGGAGGAGCATTTGCCGCACGGGCATCGGACCTTTCAGCATTGTATTTTAATCCGGCGGGTCTTGCCTTTCAAAAAGGCACTCAGATATATATTGGCTCTACCCTTATTGCCCCGAGAGTTTCGTTTTTTGGTCCCGATCAACTCAACACGAACCAAGAAATAAAAATGGTTGACCAGACATTTTTTCCCATCAATGTCTATGCCGGCTACCAATTGATGGATGACATCCAGGTGGCAATCGGAGTAGGTAACCCGTACGGTCTCGGCACGGAGTGGCCCGCCGATTGGACAGGAAAATTTATCTCCACTAAAGTGGATTTGGTAACATTTTTCATCACACCAACCATTGCCTATAAAGTCAATAATCAGTTTTCGATTGGCGTCGGTGTGAACTATGTTACCGGGGATGTAACCATTAAAAGAGTCGTGAGCGATCCTTTTGATCCTCACGCAAGCACAACCATCAAAGCGTCGGCAACTTCATGGGGGTTCAACGTTGGCGCGTTGTATAAATTTTCCTCGCAGTTTTCAGTAGGAGCCTCGTACCGCAGTCAAGTAAAGTTAGATGCAACCGGCACAGCGACATTCGACCCGAATCGCTCAGTGTATCCTGCAGGTGATGTTTCCTCGACATTGAAGTTGCCCGCGACCGGGTTTTTTGGCGTTTCTTACAAGCCGATGGAAAACCTTTCCCTGGAAGCCGATTATCAATACATCGGATGGTCATCATACAAAGAACTGGCTGTTACGTTCAAGAAAGATAACTCCACCAGTGTCTCGCCAAAAAATTATGAAGATACCTATATGATCCGTTTGGGCGGAGAATATACAATGGGTGATCTCCAACTCCGCGCAGGATATTATTACGATCACAGCCCAGTCCCGACAAAATATGTCGAACCTCTTCTGCCAGATGCAAACAGAAATGGCATTAGCGTCGGGTTTGGCTACAAACTTAACAATCATTGGAATCTCGATGTAGCCTATCTTTTCTTAAAAGCCAATCAACGTAAGGCAGCCGGTACAGAAGTGAACTTCGATGGAACGTACAACAATAAAGCTTATTTATTTGGCGTGAACGTCGGCTACACGTTTTAATGTGTGTCATTGACGATCTTCCACTCAAAAACTTTTGGAGAATTTATGAGGACCTTCATTAAATTTTACGTTGTATTCTTTGCGCTGGTCGTGTTGAGCCTCAACGGGTGCTCGGATTCTACCCCTTCAGGTCCAACGCCGGGTCTTGGGTCGGTTACAGTCAAGAAGTACGTATCTGTCGGCAACAGCCTTACGGCTGGGTATCAATCAAATTCTTTGTATGCCTCGGGGCAAGCCTACAGTTATCCCAATTTGATTGCTTCGCAATTGAAGGCGGCAGGTGCCTCGTTAGGAAATTTCGAGCAACCGCTCTACAGTGACCCGGGAACACCCGACGCCGCTACGGGCAAATCTGCCCGAATGGAAATTATCAGCTTAACGGGACCAGTGATCGGGTCTAGAGGGCTTACACCAGGTGCGCCTTCTAATTTAAGCCTCACCCGCCCTTATGATAACATGGGAATTCCGGGCATTCCGCTTGCCAGCTTTATGGATGAGACAAATTTTCTCAAAAATCCTTTAGTTGACGCCGTTGTGCGCTCCGCTGCAGGTATGCCGAAAAGCATTTATAAACAGGTTGTCGCTTTACAACCGGATCTCATTACATTTTGGCTCGGTGCAAATGATGTGTTAGGATATGCAACAAGCGGCGGAGTCAGCCCCAGCGCTCCCACCCCCTCCACAGCATTTGCTGCTCTCTACGCTCAAGCGCTCGATTCATTACGCAGGGCGCTTCCGAATGCAAAAATCGTAGTGGCAAACATTCCTAACGTCAGTGCGATTCCATTTTTTAATACCGTTGGACCCGTTCTTGCTTCAAACTTAGCCGCCCTGAACCTGACCATGTACTATCAAAAGAAAGGTGAATCTGGCTTGGCTACCGGAACAACAAAATTAAACGAAGCAACGCCGCCCCTTATCACGCTCAAAGGCAGTACGTACGCGGTGCTTCTTGGAAGACCAACAGGTCAATGGTATACCGATAACAAGTATCCGGCGCTACCTGCGGGCATTGACACAACAAAGCCGTTCGCCCTTCACCCCCAGAATCCATGGCCCAATGCACTTGTCTTGGATGCGGATGAGCAAACAATAGCCGCGCAAGCTATAACAGATTTTAACAATACGATTGCCACCGTTGCCGCCGCCAAAGGAGCGGCTGTCTTTGATGCTTTTTCATTCTTCAATAAGATCAAGGCACAAGGATATTCCACGCAAGGAGAAACATATACGACGGCGTACATCAGCGGCGGGTTGTTTAGCCTTGACGGTGTTCATCCTTCTTCGCGAGGCTATGGTATAGTGGCAAACGAATTCCTCCGGGTAATGAACAGCAGCTTCAGCATGAGCATCCCGTTCGTTGATATTTCTCAGATACCGGGTATCCCTGCACCGTTGGCAAAGGCGTCAACCGATAAAACCGGTATGCCCGTCATCCCATTCAGCGCATTTGAGAATTTCGATAAACTCTTTTCTCAATCGGCTGACCAAAAATAACCGCCGAGAATTTAAGCTGTAACACAAAAGCCCGTCCCGACAATGTCGGGGCGGGCTTTTTTTGTTTCCAAACGCTAACGCCAAAAATTATTTCAGCAGGTGGAGAATCAGGTCAATCTTCGTGCCGTGTGATGTGATATGAAACTTTACTTCATCCATCAACGAACGCATAAGGAAAACGCCGCGACCGCTTGTTTTTAACAAATTTTTTTCATCGAGCGGGTTGGGAATTTTTTCAGGCTTAAAGCCCTTTCCTTCATCTTCAACCGTAAAGGTCAGTTCCTTTTCACTTAACACGCACGTGACTAAAACGTGTTTGTTGGGGTCAGACTTATTGCCATGGAGAATACCGTTATTGACCGCTTCCGTTGCGGCAACAAGAAGACGATAGAGCGCTCCGTCATCAAGCCTTGCCACTTCGTTGACCTTCATGATAAATGGCTCAACCCTTGCAATTTCCTTCGGATCACTCGCGCAATCCAAATGAAACGTTGTGCCTTTCGATTGCGAAGAACTTTTTTTCGGACGAGATTGTTTTGAAGTCTTTTTCATCAAAGTGCGACACTTACCTTTAAAAATAGATTAGGAACTGTGCGGATTACCTGACCATCTTGGGTCTGTGTTTCATTCCATCCCTCCAAACTGAATCGTTGGTTTCCGATGCCCTCCCACTGTAAAGTGACAGTGGGACCTGATGTTTCAAGACGCCGCTCGAATAATTTCTCCCCTTGTTGATACCGATAACGGTCTTGACGAAAGAAACGATACCCCACACCCAGCTTTATCGCTTGACTCATCGAAAACATCAGCTTGGGCCAATACGATTGCTCGGTAAAATAATTCTGGGGACGCTCTTTAAATTCAGACCATAACAAAATTCCACGTTGGTAAAGCCTTACTCCTCCTACGAAATTCACATCGAGAAGTTTTGTAATCGAAATAGTCGTGGTATCAATCCACGAAGCTTGCCGGAACGAAAAGCTTTTTGTGAATGAGCCTTGCTCCTCGAAATCGTAAATCGTATAGTTCGCCAGCACCTCCGCTTGGTTGCGGGTGCGGAACCGAGCGCTTGGCGCGTACTCTACAGTCGGTGAAAAGCGGATAATGCGATTCCAATTATTATTAGCGCTTTGGAGCCTATGCAAGTACACAAGATGACTGAGTGTAACATCCACATCAAGTGAAATCTGCAAATGTTCGCTGAATTGATGCACTCCGTTCACGCCGAGCGTAATCAACAGTTCATCCCGGTCATCAATGTTGGTTGTGTCGGGCGTATCGTATCGTAAAATACTTGCCGATCCTGCAAAATTCAACTGGTCTCGGTCAGTAATAGTAGTGTTGAGCTTGGATATGATCGTTGTCCGGCGCGAAATATTTTCCAACCGCCGCTCGGACCGCTCTTGCTTATCTATAATAGAGAGGGGAACGTCCTCCTCTTCTCTTACACTGTGCCGTTCGTCCCGCTCTTGATAAGCGATTGCTGTTTCTGTTTCCATCCATTCGCTGAATTTATAAAAGGCTGAGAATGTTCCAAACAGATTCAGCTCCTGAATCCGCGTATCAAGCGTTACACTCGACGGATTGCCAAAATTTTTATACCGGAGGCTTCGGTCAATTGTGCGGTTGGAAATCCCGCCCCACAGTGAAACGCGAAACAGCTCGCTCGGCCTGTAATCAAGTTGGTTTGCAATATCGAAAACCTCGGCGTCTCTTCTAAAAATATTGCTTGTCGTTTGAAATAGTCTTTGAACATCGGCGTCAGCAACGGCGTAGAACTCGCGCCGTTGTTGGCTGTAGCCGATGAAAATAGAATCCTGAGTTTGATTTCCAAAATCACGTATCAGAGCTACCTCAAAGTTGCCCGATGATGGTCTTCGAGGCGAAAGAAATGTTTGCATCCAACGGGAGTTAAAAGACGCGCGAAACTCCTGCAAAGGAATATTCTTCCCTGTTGCTTCTGCAAGATAAGAAAAACCTTCGTCTTTTTTACTTTCTTGAGAATCAAACTCATATCCGCCCAAAACATTAACAATAACTTCCGGCGATGGATGCACCTGAAAGCCAACAAGCCCTCTATGTTGCGCCAATTTTCCCAAATCAACAGCTCTATTATCGGAAAGCACGATGGAGAAAACTTGCGCTCGAAGCTTCCATTGCTCATTCAGTTTCAAACCAATGTCCACTGTATCAATTAATTCATCTTGAATGGAACGCGGCTCCGTCCTAATAAGTCTCGAACTCGCCGTTTGGCGAAAGTTTATTTCGGTTCCGTTGAAATCGCGCTTAACAAAAACAGCGCCGTTCCACATAAATGTATTCAATAATCGCTCGAAACTGAGGGATGAAGCTTTAAGGCTATCCTGTGCCTTCAACAATGGCTGGCGGTAAGGCTCTTGAGCTTCGATCACAGAACAAACAAACAGGGATAGCAGAAAATAAAGGAGACTTTCGGTTCCTTTGCTGTGCTGCCCCCGCGCGCAACGACTATGTAGCTTTTTCATTTCCAAAGTCGTTCGTGAAACAACTTGAGAAACCGTTCGCGATTTATTGTAAGCGCCACATCAACTGTTTGCTCGCCGTGCCGTGAAGTCTTCCGAAAGTCCGCTACGGTCATTCCTCGGGTGTATTGCCCTTCGGTTTCAACATCAACGTGCATATTTTGCGTTTGGACTAACGTAGGATCAATGGCAACCGCGACTGCAATAGGATCGTGCACATAGGCACCGTAAAATCCATCGATCTTTTTATGGTACTGCATGTAAAATTTTGTCAAACGAAGAATCGTTGAAGTCAAGCGGCTCGCCCTGCGCTTTGCGCGGTATTCCATCTCCCTCCTCATCAGCACGATTTGATGCGTCAGGTCGAGAGGAACCACGGTAATCGGTAACCCTGTATTGAAAAGAACATGCGCCGCGTCCGGATCAACAAAATAATTAAACTCCGCCACGGGACCTGTGTTACCAGGCACACGAAAGACTCCGCCCATCGAAACGATTCGGCCTACCTTGCGTAAACTTTTAGAATCTTTCTTCCACGCTTGGGCTAAATTCGTCAAAGGCCCGATTGCGACAATCGTTAATTTCTTGCCCCACGTGTTGCACGCATCAAGGATTGTCTCAACAGCAGTAAGGGAAGTTTTCCTCGTTGTGCTTTTCTTAAAAGAAATACCGCCAAGCCCATCCTTGCCATGAACTTCCGGCGCTGTGACTAATTTCTGCCGAAGCGGTTTGGTCGCTCCTTGTGCAACCAACGGTCTATCCTTTACCTTAAGCAACTCCAGCAACAAAAGAACATTGCGCGTGCATTTTTGGACTTCCACGTTGCCGGCAACGGTTGTTATCGCTTTGACGGAAAGCTCCGGCGAATGAAGCGCAACGATAAGGGCGAGCGCGTCGTCAACACCGGTGTCCGTATCAATGAGAACTGGCTTGGGTATCATCCTAGGGAAATTAAATCTCTCCAAGAATATTCCGGCTTAAAGCCGAATGCTTGCAGAGCCTTGTTGTTGCTGAGCAAAGAATCTCTCCCCTGAAAATCGCTTGCAATATTCTTCGTCTCGGGATAAAATCTAGTAAGTAAAGCGCGGCTTTCCCGTCCCGTCCAATTTTCATCCGCACAGATAAAATAAGCGTCGTGCAAAGGGAGATTCTTTGACTCAACACACAACCGAATCGCCTTGGCAACATCAAAAACATGAATATACGCCCAGAGATTTTTGCACCATTTCGGATATTCTTTGACAAGCTGCGCATAAAACTGAATTTCCTTTGGTTCCAGAACCCAAATCCACGGCGGTCGCAAGCAAATCGTTTGCATCCCAACCTTCCGCGTATATCCCTGACACAGAAGCTCGCACGCAACTTTGCTTAACCCGTACGGATCATCGGGCTGTAAAGGATGTCGTTCATCAATCGGAATATACTCGGGCAGCTTTCGAGAAACAGAGAACGCGAACCCCAACGTTGATTCACTCGATATAAAAATAAACCGTGAAATTCCATTAATGGCGCACGCCTCAAGGAGATTGAACGTGCCGATGGTGTTTGTCCGAAAAACTTTCTCGGCGGGATCATCTAACGGATGGGGAATACCTGCTAAATGAACCACAACATCGTATCCTTTAACCACACCAACAACTGATTCAAAATTTAAGAGGTTTATGCTATGAAAAGCAACATTATTTCTGTGAAATGGCACTATATCAAGGTTATCAACGGCGTGGTATTTTGAAAGCTCATCCACAACATATTTGCCTACTAATCCGCTTCCGCCGGTAACGAGAATCTTCATTACGCAAATTCTCCTTTTTCACCGCGTGCGGGGATGCGGACATTACCAAAACCGAGCTCTTGAAGTTTCGCCGAAAGCTTTTGCGCTTGCAGAACTTCGCCATGAACAAGGAAGATGTTCTTGAGCTTTTGCTTATCCATAGCGCCAATATACCCTAACAACTCATCCTGACCTGCGTGCGCAGAAAACGAGTTAAAGACGGCAACCTCAGAGCGAAGCTTGTATGGCTCGCCGAAGATTTTAACTTCAGGTTGCTTTTCAACCAATTTGTGGCCCAGCGTATGCTCTGCCATGTATCCAATAATAAGGATGGTGTTTTTCGGATTCTCGATGTTGTTTGCAAGGTGATGCAAAATTCGCCCCGCTTCGCACATTCCCGATGAGGCGATGATGATACAAGGTCCGGATAGATCGTTGAGTTTCTTCGATTCTTCCACTGTGCGGACATATTTCAAACGGTTAAAACCGAATGGGTCTTCATGCTCAAGAACGTACTTGCTCGTCTCTTCATCGAAACACTCCGGGTGTAAGCGGAAAATTTCCGTGGCGTTGGTGGCAAGTGGGCTATCAACGTAAATATTGATTGGAGGAAGTTTCCCTTCATCAAAAAGCTTGAAGAGAGAATAAACAAACTCTTGCGTTTTCCCAACGCTGAAAGCAGGAACGATAATCTTTCCACCCCGCTCCATCGTTTTGGTGATAACTTCGAGCAAAGCTTTTTCCATGCCGACAATGGGATCGTGGATTTTGCCACCATACGTGCTTTCCGAAATAAGAATATCCACATCGCCCATAGGCTCAGGGTCTTTGAGAATCGGCATTTGCTTTCTGCCAAGATCGCCGGTAAATCCAAGGCGGGTGATTTTTCCCCGCTCCTCAATTTCCAATACCGTCACTGCGGAACCAAGGATATGCCCCGCATCAAAATAGGTAAAGCGTATTCCGTTACCCGCCTGAATCCTTTGCTTATATCCCACACTCACAAATTGAGCGATAGTTTGCTTTACGTCTTCTACCGAATACAATGGATTAACGAGCGGTTCGTGTTTGTTCTTGCGTTTTTTGTTGACAAACTCCGCATCCTTCTCTTGGATATATGCGCTATCATACAACATCACATTACTTAAATCCCGTGTGGCGTTAGTGGCATAAATCGGACCTCTAAATCCGCTCCGGACTAAATTGGGAAGATTCCCCGCATGGTCAATATGTGCATGCGAAAGAATCACGGCATCAATTGTAGAAGCATCGAACGGGAAATTCCTATTCCGCTCATAAGCCTCCGCTCTTTTCCCTTGGTACAGACCGCAATCAAGTAGCAACCGCGTTCCATTAACAGAAATGAAATGCATAGAACCGGTAACTGTTTGTGCTGCGCCAAAAAATTGAATGGTCATAGTAGGATAGGCGTGAGGAAGGATAAAAAAATGCAGAGTGTGTATTTCATCGTCATTACGAAAGTAGCGAGAAGAGTTCTGAAATGCAACGAATGCTGTTATTTGAAGCAAAAAGCAGTATCTCTTGGAAAATTGCTATTGTATTCTTGAATTTTATTCCGCCCTTTAAATGCTTTCACATCAAACAATTTAGTCTACCTGGAAAATCACAAAAAACCATCACAATCGCTCACCTGCCAAATTCCATTTAACGCTCATTGTAGAAATTACAAGAAAAGGGGGACGAACACTCATTAGAGTTAAAAAGTGACAGAACCGTATCTCATTGTAAAATAATGAGTTGCTGGATTTTTCTCCGTGGCGCGTTCTTTCCAAAAAAACGGTACGTGCTATGCACTTCTTCAGTCAGAACCAATCACTGGAGAAGATAATGAAAGCACAACTAAACAACCGACTCAAAAACAGACTCAGCGTAGTTCTCGTTCTGTTCGCCCTCACCGCCGCTCAGGCATTGGCAGAAAACACACTGATGCTTGTGAAGACCTCTAAGAGCGAAGCCGTGGTTGAGTTCTCGAATGTTGACCCTGTAGCAGGTATCCAGTTCACGATCAATACTAAGGGGAATGTGGCTCTTAAATCTTTTCAAAGCGGAGACCGCATCGTAGCCGGTGGTTGGGAAGCGTATTACTTCTTAAAAAACGATTTGACCCTTAACGTTATCATGCTCGCCCCTTACAGGGCTTCTTTTAGTGGCGGCAAAGGCGTTATTGCAAAAATTTCTTTCGAATCAAATGATGGCGCTGCAGATACAAACAAATTATTCTTCAGCAGAACAGTTCTTTGTGATGTGAACGCAAAAGATATTTCGTTTTCCACAGTTGACTTAGTGTTGTCGGCAGCAACACAAGATGTTCCGTTATTCTTCAGCTTAGGACAAAATTTCCCGAACCCGTTTAACCCCTCGACCACATTAACATATAAACTTGAACAACCGGCACGAGTAACACTAGTGATTTACGATGTTATCGGGCGTGCAATAAAAACACTTGCGAGCCAGTATCAATTCCAAGGTCAATACAATGTAAAGTGGGAAAGCGTAGATGAACAAGGACATAAAGTCCCATCGGGAATGTATATCGCTCGCCTGCAGGTCGAAAACCAATCCGTGACCAAAAAGATGCTTTTGACAAAATAGTTCAAAGAGGAAATCCCCCTTGCGAGGCGGATGAGAGAAACAAAAATCCCGCCCTGACAGTTGTCGGGACGGGATTTTTGTTTAAGATGGTATCGCCCTTCTTCAAAATAAGTTAGTAGGGGCTTGATTAATCAAGCCCCTACGGTCACATCGGGCGAATCTATGACTCACCCCCTACAAAAAACTCTTAATCGTTGCGTTGTTTGCAATAAATAAGTGTTACAATTACTTCAGCAGAATCATCTTCTTGCCGCTTACAAAATCGCCGGAGATTAAGCGATAATAATACGTGCCGGATGCCACCTTCGTGCCATGGTCATCCGAGCCATCCCAGTAGATAGAGTATCTTCCAGTTGCATGCGGAGCGGACACCAGCGTCTTGATCTTTTCACCAAGCACGTTATAAACTTGGATGACCACATTCGGCACACCCGGCACATCCGCGACTTCATAATTGATAGTCGTTCCGGCGTTGAACGGATTCGGATAGTTCTGATGTAATATAAAGTGTATCGGGATATTATCGCTTGGTATTACCTTGCGTTTATCAACTGTTCCCTTCGTCGGGCGGTCGGCTTGGACGATGTTATCCTTCTTACTGACGAACACTTCTCCACCGACAAGCTCGGCAATATCCGTGAACCGAATCGGCAGCCTGAAGAGCGCACCGGAATCCGGTATAATCGGATTGTTCTCCAAGTTGTAAGCAACAATGCGCATTTCCGTGCCCTTCGTATTGACATAGAAGGAATCCATCTTTGCGCGGTCGAATACCATATCCACGCCTTGAATATTTATCGGATTCTTCAAGTGCACGATGAGTTGCATAGCCTTGACAGGGACCTTATTCGTCATATTAAACCGCACGCCATTTTCCGTTATGACAAACTCACCCTTGACATCATCCGTGCTATCAATGAATGAAGTATTCGTAAACGCAACGGATTTGCTCAACGATGCTTTGGATGCACTGCCACTTGTCTCAGGAACTTCAAGCAGTTTGGCGCGAACCGTTATAACATCCTTGACAGTGATCCTTCCATCTTTATCTGCATCTGCAATCACCGAATCAACACCCGTAAGAACAATCTTGCCAAGAACATGATCAATCACGGATGTGAGATCAGCGATATTGAGCAATCTATTAGGCGCCGTCGGCTCAAGCAAGATGGTGGCTGACCCAGTAAATGTAACGGGGCTGCCGCCGAGACCTGTAGAAGTCGCGATAACCTTATAATCGCCTATCTTGTTGCCCAACGTTAGCAGCGTAGACGCGCGGCCATCAACATCGGACGTAACGCTTGTCACGCTTATCCGTTGACCGGTGGCACTCTGCGGAGCGCTTGTAAGCGCAAACTGGACATTGATGCCCTGGACTGGATTGCCGAACGCATCTGTCGTAACAACGCTGAACGGCGTCTTGAGGTTTGTTCCGGGGTCGGCAGACTGATTATCACCCGAGAACAACGCAAGCAACGCAGCGTTGCCAGCTGTGGCGCGTGCAGTAAACTGAATCGGGCTGCCTGCTAATGCCGTAGCGCTCGCACTGACATAGTACAATCCGACCTTCGTGCCCAATGTCAGAACTGTAGAGGCACGACCAAGCGTATCGGTGGTTGCGTTTACGACACTCAACTGCTGTCCGGTTGAGCCAGTGGGGATGCTATCAAGCGCAAAGCGAACGCTTGCACCCGGCACCACGTTGCCGCCCTCATCCGTAATCCGAACCTCGAACGGCAAGTCGAGGGCGTTAGCGACGGTTTTCGTTTGATTGTTGCCTGCAAGGTATGCCAGTATTCGGGCAGGTCCGACAGTTGCACGCACCCTAAACTCAATCCGATCTGCGATGCCTGCGGAAGTCGCAACCAATCGGTAGATACCGACTTTACTTCCCAGCTTCAGTGTCGCGGAAGCTATGCCAGAAGCATCCGTTTGTACCGAGATTGGCGTACTGAAGCCAACCGCGCCGGCAGGTATGCTATCAACAGAGAAGGTTACTGTCTGATTTTGAATCGGCTTACCGCTTGCATCAACTATTGATACAACAAGCGGGTTCAATAATTGAGTCAAGATCGGAGCAGACTGGTTGTTGCCTGCAACATACGCAAGACGAGTTGCACCAGACTGAGTTGTCGCAGTAGCTCTGAATACTATCGGGCTTCCGCTAAGACCTGTGGAGGCAGCTTGCACTCGATACACGCCTGCGACATCTCCTAATGTCAGGAACGCAGATGCAACACCAAGCGAGTCTGTCGTGGTGCTGGTCGGAATTACGGTCCATCCGTTCGCGCCCGTTGGAATGCTATCCACAACAAACGTTACCGTTACTCCCCGGACGGCATTGCCGAATCCATCATGGATAAATACCACAAACGGCTGGTTCAAGCGTGTGCTCACCAATCCGGTTTGTCCACTGCCTGAGATGAATGCCAACGAAGCCGCGGCACCGGCGACTGCGTTAGCGGTGAATGTAATCGGACTGCCCGTCAAGCCTGGAGCGGATGCATTCACGCGATACACACCCGCTTTAGTACCCAACCTCAATTGGGCAATTGCCAAGCCAAATGTATCTGTGACGGACTGGATAATAATCACGCTATCACCCGTTGCCCCGGCAGGTCGCTCAGCAATAGTAAAGGATACATTGACACCCGCGACAGGCTTATCAGCGCTGTCTCGCGCTGTCACAACAAACGTCCTATCGAGCGTCTTCGTTACTTGACCTATCTGATTATTGCCGCTCGCTAAGAGAATCTTAGCGGCTTTGCTCGAACCGACTGCGGTTGCCGTAAATGTCAATGGACTTCCAAGTAATGTAGCTGAAGCAGCATTGACTTTATAAACACCGGCACTATCGCCAAGCGTCAATACGGTTGAGGCTTTACCGTTCACATCGGTCGTATCAACCAACTTGCTCAACGATTGACCGCTTGCACCAAACGGCATGCTTGCTATGTTGAATTGAACAGGCGTGCTCTTTACCACATTACCGAATGTATCCGTAACCGTAACGACAAACGGCTGTGTCAATTGTTTCTTCACGTTGCCGAATTGGTTGTTACCGGATGCCAATGCGAGTATTCGCGCAGGTCCGGCGATTGCGGTAGCACTAAACGTAATTGGGCTGCCCGTCAGCGAGCCGGAGCTTGCCTGAACTTTATACACGCCAACCTTACTGCCAAGCGTCAGCTTTGTCCATGCGAGACCCGCAGAATTGGTCGTAACTAATGTATCGGACAATTGTTGACCGATTGAACCGTTCGGAGTATCTACAATGGCGAACTTCACCATCGCGCCGGCAAACGATGCGCCAAATTGATCCCTAACCTGAACAGCGATAGAGTCAGGCAATGCTTTCGCAACCTGACCAATCTGATTGATGCCTGCTGTGGCAACCACAGAGGTTGCAATTAGTCCGCCACCGCCACCACCACCGCCTCCACCAGAAGAAGTGCTGGCAGTAAATGTAATCGGACTGCCTGCTAATGAAACAGATGTTGCCGTTACGGTATATGTTCCAGCGGCACTTCCTAAATGCAGAATTGTCGAGGCTTGACCTGTTACACCCGTCGTTGCGTTCAGGACGGTCAGAACTTGACCAGTTGCACCTGAAGGAACCGATCCGATGGCAAACGTTACATTAATACCGGGAATCGGATTTCCATAGCCATCGGTCACAGTTACAATAAATGGACTTGCCAAATTCGTGTTCGCCACTCCAGTTTGACCGTTGCCCGATGTAAGTGCCAAGTTCGAAGCAACGCCTTCGATAAACGAGGAACCAAGAGGATTAGCCGCATCGGAAGCAGTCCACCGGCTAAAGCTGAGAATACCTGTTTTCGTAATTGTCCTCTGAACAGTATTGACAGTCCCACCCTGCTTTCTCCATGTATTACCACCATCAGGCGACCGCCACAATGTTAAGGTGTTGGGATCCTGACCGTTCAATTCTATATCGGCATATTTGAATATGAATGCTCCGTTAAGACCCGTACCAAATGTAGGTGCGACATCAAAATATCGCTTAATAGACTGTTTGCCCGCGAAAAGCGGATCAGTCGAAGTAGAAATAACACCTGTTGTTCGTGTTACGGTGGTAGTGCCGGGCGCGGCGCCTATCCAAGATACCGTTGCACCAATGTTACCGAAATTAGATGACGTAGTCGCACCGTTTAAATTTACCGTCTTATTGATACTTCCTAACAAATATCCGTTTTCTTTTAATTCTCCAGTTGATTGAAGATGAACATCAAACCCCGCTTGTGTGACAAGAGTTACTCCTGCAGCAATTGCGAGCGTATCTGAAACAGTAACCTCTCCACCGTTTGTTGTTTTTGTTCCGGTTCCTGAAAGCGCTAAATTTTGATATGTCTTAGCGGGTATGGTCTGGCTGCCGCCGTTGAACTCCAGCACACCATTATTGACCATAGGAAGCCCTATGGCTTGATTCTTGATACGGAGCGTGCCCGAATTATTGATAGTTCCACTGTTTTTCAAATCGCCTGCCCGTGCAGAGCTGACAATAGAAACAAACATGAGGAATAGAAGCAAATGGATTCGCCATGGCGATTTGCTTCTTCGCCATCGAGCGATCTTCTTGCCCAAGGCGCCAGCTTTCCGCGACGCCATGCGGGCTACCCGCTTTACAAGTTTGTATTTTTTCCGTGTGACCATAGGAGTACCTATTGGTTTATTAAAATATCATTCTGAGCGATCCCACTCGAAGAGTGGGAGAGCGAAGAATCTGGCTTTATTTCAGAACCTTCGCCCAAAGTTTTTATGTTGCTAATTGTTCTCATACATCATACCAATCTGACGCGAGATCATTCCATTCAGGGTTAACAGATTCAACAAGAGCAACCTTTTTTACACGCAACCAGCCTTTGATTTGTTTTTCTCGTGCTATTCTTGCGTCAGCATCAAATGCAACCTCGTAATACACAAGTTTGGTAATGTTATATTTACTCGTAAAACCAGAGTTTATTTTATGCTTATGCTCATACACTCTTCTTTCAGGATTATTTGTAAATCCTGTATAAAGGGTTCGCGATTTATTTGTCATTATGTAAATATAATATTGCTTCATAGCTCCTTTTCCCTCCTACACACTCGTGAAAAATCTTCTACAACGAGATTCTTCGTCCCAATAAATCGGGACTCAGAATGACAAGCTCGACGATAACGAGAGAGAAATCGAGCAGGAGCACAACTCGACTTCTCTCCACATTCATCGTTTGAAATACCTAGAAGGTGAAGCTCCAAGTATTTCACAATCCAACCCGCCCCCGCTTTTGCGGGGCAAGCAAGAGAAACATCTGAGCGGGATATTCCCCTCGTGTTCAATACAGCTTTGTGCAGGTTGCAATATGTTTGCTTCGTGTTCATGAACAACGCGAACATTTATTCACCAATTGTCCGCCATAGGCGGAAATTCACCAATGGATTGAGACTACTCCACCAGACGACGCTCCATGAAAGAGAAGGAGACCCGAAATTCCACAGAGCTAAACCCGCCGAAGCTAAGGCGGGCATGCCCACCGAAGGCGGGAAAAGCTCATTCGGGGAAAACTCTTCCACTGCGACACCGGTTGAAGACGCTCTCAACCTGTTATTATGTTTGATTCCAAAAATAGTACAACTATAACTCTTCGCTTCCATTCGACAACTCCAACAAGGAGTATCTCCTGTAAGCGAGATTGATTCTCGCCCGCGATACTTACCCATGGGCGGACTACTCCCACTGTCTCCGACATCGAAATCCATTCTCCGCCGGAAACTGTTCCATATATCATTATTCCTTATAAGCGAAATAGACTCTCGCCCGCGATTCTTCTTTATGGGCGGACTACTCCCTACGAAGAACACGCCTATGTTACCGGGCGGTTTACAGTATATATCCACCCTACATCTCAGCGCATTCCAAGGCCGATCACCTCTCTGCGCCAGAGGCGCACGAGTGCGCCATTTGTTGGGCGCATGAGCCTTTCCCGCCTTCGGCGGGCTTGGCTCAGACGGAAAAAAGTAACCGCGATCCACAATATCACGAGTAGGCGGACTATTCCCTCTGCCGCCAACATCGAACTCATTCCGATATTGGAAGGTGAACTCACCTTGACCGTCTGTTGTCCGCGAAATAGATTCTCGTGCACGGTCGTATCCTAAAGATGGACTGCATCTATCTGCAGGCTCACGAGTAGGCGGACTACTCCCTCCGCCACCAACATCGAACTCATTTCGATATTGGAAGGTGAACCTCATACGACTGTCTTTTACACCCGAGATAGACTCGCGTACGCGATCGTATCCTAAAGATGGGCCGCATCTTTCTACAGGCTCACGAGTAGGCGGACTACTCCCTTGAAAGCCATTGACGTAGCAGTTCTGCCTAATCAAACCCGCTATCCAACTACGCAGAGCTTTGTCACCAGCAATTTGGCTTTGCAAATCTTCGCGTGCCAAGGGCATACCGCGAGATTGCGAGCGACCAGACAGTCTTTCGTTTAGCCTAAGAGTTTTCATAAAGCTATTCCACTTATTGGAAGTTTTCCAACATCAACGGACATCCACAGTTGCGGATGTGCCATTGACAATTGGCGTTTACTGTATCTTCAAATACACCTGCGGCAAGGCTGTACATCAAATTTGTAGCTTGATGTACACCGACCTCAGGATTTGATACAAAACCTTCTTCCGGGTGCTCTTCCCAAATAACCACCCCAGTGGGAAACGAGCACCCTTCGTGTTGCTCTATGTTGCTCTTAGTTAACAGTAATTGTTCCGTCGTTTGTTAATGTGCCATCGTTTACTAAGTCGCCAGTCATGGTAATTGTCTTGCTAGCAGAGTTAATAAACTCCGTTGAAGCGGCAATATTCATGCTAACGCTACTGATGTTCGTTAACGTGACGGTCGTTACGTTATTTGTCACTACGCCGCTGCCGCTGTTAACATCAAGCCGTGCCGCACCAAAGCTGGTTCCACCAAGGGTCTTGGTGCCTGAGCCAGCGAATTGGAGAATATGGAACGTTTCAGCCAAGCCAGCGATAGTTTGAGCACTTGTTCCCGCAAATTGGAACGTGTTGCTGTTGGTTGTGTAATCGCGAGCACCCGTACCGCTACCAATTGCGTAGTTACCCGTAACTGCAACCGTAGAAGCTGGGAACAGTTTGCCACCAGTGTTTCTTAAAGTAAGGTTCGCGTACGTTCCGGCTGCAAGAGTTTGGCCAGCTGTGCCATTGTAGTCGAAGTTACCCACGTTCGTGATCGAACCCAGAACTGGCGCAGAGGTGCTGCTGATATTGATACCGGCGCCATTGGTATATCGCGCGTCTGCAAGGTTCGTAAAATCAAGTACGCCGGTCGAAACTTCCAGGGTATCAAATGTGGTGCTTATGTTAAGCGTACCGGTCGTTGCTGTAAAGGAGATGCCACCCGGTGAAGTCTTAACATGTCCCGCTGTAGAACCTAAGAGATTCAAAACATTATACTGGGCCGCGATCAAAGTTTGAGCGCGGTCTCCGTTATAACGAACCGTACCGGAAGCAGCGCTTAAGGCACCACTGTTTTGAGTGAGGTTCGACGCGCCCTTAAGGTCAAGCTGGAAAGTGCTCACAGCAACTGAAGCGGAGTTATCAATCCTCAACGAGTCATTGACAGTCACTGTTGCCGCAATCGTCTTGGCTCCGGTTTGGTCAGCAACAAGGGCACCATAGGTGGTTGTAAAGACTGTTTGAGCACCACCGTTATACCACACTCTACCGCTATCGGTATCAAACGTCCCGGCATTCGTGATAGCACCAGCGATCTTTAAAGTAGATAACGTGCCTGCGGTCGTATCATTGTCAAAAATTGCACCAGCAGCATTGTTATCGAGGTTATTACCGACAACGATAGTGCCTCCGGTACCGGCAATGTAGTTTGTAACATTCCCGTTCAAACCGGCGCCGTTTTGGTTAACCCAGTTGTTCGTACCGCCAGCCACGGTAACGTTGATTGTGCCGGAATTTTTAATTTTCCCGGCTGATGTGGTATAGTTTTGAACTGCCTTATAACTTACAGTTCCGGTATTGCGGAATGTGCCTCCGTTTTTCAATGTTCCTTGCCCGAAAGCCATAGCGACAATAAGAAAGAGGCTGATAAGAGTCCAAAGACCCTGACGAATGATTTGTTTGGTATTCATGACAATGCTCCTTTTTGAAAGTGTTGTTGTGTTGTTTGTGAATTGTGAATTTTTCTTTTTACTGTTTGCATCTACTGAATGTTGCGTTTTCATGATGTGCTCCTTTGAAACATATATTTGATTGAATTGTTATTTATAATTCTACAACATGTTGCTCTTGCTCAAAGAGCAACCCTAAGTAACGGACACTTCCTGCTACGGTGGTCTTATAGTATTCTTCATTCTCTTCTCTCCTTTCTTTTTTTCTTTGTGATTGAATAAATGTGCGCCATCTGTTTGGCGCAACTTGCCCCGTGTAACGGGGTCCGCCTTTGGCGGAAATTATTGAGCCGTAATAACGCCATCGTTTGTTAATACACCGTCGTTGCTAATATCCCCGCTCAAGAGAAGCGTTCCGGTTCCGGAGACATACACATTCGCCCCGCTGTTAATTGTTATGTTCGAGTTGACAGTCGTTGATGCTCCAACAGTTTTCAAGCCGGCATTGGTAAAGCTCAGGTTATAGTAGGTTATGCCTGCAACCGATTGCGCGCTTATTCCGTTATAATCTATTGTTGTTAAATTCGTTGTCGCATCCGCAGTAGCGCCCGAGACGGTAAGGTTGCCGGCAATCTGAGTTGTGCCGGATATGAATGTTTTTGTTCCTGCATTGCTCAAGGAAAGATTCATATAGGCAATAGCGGCTATCGTCTGGCTGCCGCTACCGTTATAATCAACCGTAGAGCTATTTGTTGTTGCATCAACTGTTACGCCGGATACTGTAAAAATGCCACTCACTCCCGTCGTCCCCGAGGAAAGTGTCTTCGTGCCGGAGCCGCTCAGGGTTAAGTTGGTGTAATTCATTGCCCTCACAGTCTGAGCGCCGGAGAATTGATGGTTTACAGTGTTGCCGGATGCAGTCGCTACTAAACTCGTGATACCGAGCGAGCCACCGAAGTTAAGATTCAACGTTGCAGAAGCCGCTTGCGTCAATGTACCGGAGCCGCCAAGCGCCGTATTGACTGTACTAGTGCTGTTGTTTGTATATGTGCCATTGACATTCAGCGTAGCAAATGTTGTAGCCGCCGTGCCGCCAATATTCTTGCCGGTGCCCGTCAGCGTAACGGTGCTCGTGCCGGCACTGAGTGACCCACCGGTGGAATTATTCGTCCAATCGCCTGCAACGCTGAACGAGCCTGAGCCAAGAGACTTTGTGCCACTACCGGAGAAGAGAATGTTCGCGTAGCTCGGTGTCGCAGAGACTGTCTGAGTCGCGCTGGAGCTATTACTGTATTGGATCGTGCTTCCGGTGTTCAGTGTAATAGTCGAAAATCCGGTCGGGAAGGAACTTGCTGTTGTCCCGCCGCCGCCGATATTCAGTGTCGAGTTAGCATCAACTGTCAACGCCGCCCCTGACGCGCCGGTGATATCGAAGCTCTGGCTTCCGTTGGCAGTATTCAGAATGCCGCCGGAAGTAATCGTCAAATTACCTGTGAGATTGGTCGCAGTAATATTCTTTTGCAGCGTAACAACAGCAGAATTCGTTAT
>JACQBK010000043.1 GCA_016194505.1 Ignavibacteriales bacterium
GTTTCCTTATCAACGACGTTGACCCACCCGGTCGCGAGAGCTAATGGAGATTCGGTTGTTCCGCTCGGCTGGAATTTTTTCAAATCAGGCAGGAGCAATGGCAACTCATCTTCCTTCAACGGCTTCATTGTGCCATCTTCAAAATGGACAATGGGAATCGGTTCTCCCCAATAGCGCTGCCGGGAAAAAAGCCAATCGCGCAGTTTGTAGTTCACCGTTGGCGAACCACATTTATTTTTTCCTAACCAATCAATAGTTTTCGCTTTCGCGTCTGCGACATTGAGGCCGTTAAGGAATTCACTGTTGATCGCTGGACCATCTCCGGTATATGCTTTGCCGGAAAAATCCGGCGACGGTTGAACAGTGCGGATAATCGGCAAGCCAAAAACTTCTGCAAACTCCCAATCGCGTTCATCCTCGCCGGGCACTGCCATAATTGCCCCTGTTCCATAGCCCATCAATACATAATCAGCGATCCAGATTGGAATTCCTTTCTTCGTTGCAGGATTTATCGCAAACGCGCCAGTAAAGACGCCCGTTTTATCTTTGTCAATACCACGTTCCAATTCCGTCTTGAGCGCGGCTTGCTTGCGATATTCTTCAATAGCCTTGCGTTGTTCCGGTGCAGTGATGTTCTCGACAACTGGGTGCTCAGGCGCAAGCACCATGTACGTGGCGCCAAATATCGTATCAGGGCGCGTCGTAAATACTTCTAACTCCAGATTTGCGCTTGGAATAGGAAACTGTATATACGCTCCTTCAGAGCGACCGATCCAGTTTCGTTGCTGTTCGAGTGTTGAAATGGGCCAATCGAGCTCTTTTGCGTCTTCCAGCAATCGCTCGGTGTAAGCGGTTATCCGCATCATCCATTGCCGCATGGGACGGCGTTCAACGGTATAACCTTTTTCGGTCCACTCGGTAACTTCTTCGTTTGCGAGCACTGTCCCAAGCGCTTCGCACCAATTCACGGGAATTTCAGCAATATACGCAAGGCGAAAATCTTTCAGGACATTTTGTTGCTCTAACCGACTCTTTCTTTTCCACATATCTGCCGTAAAACAGCAATCGGTTTCTCCGCAATACAACGAACAATCAATTTGGGAACAGCCTGTTTTTTCAAACTCGTCACTCAACGCGGAAATTGGGCGCGCCTTTTTTACCCGATAATCGTACCACGAGTCATACATTTTCAAGAAAATCCACTGTGTCCATTTATAATAATTCGGATCGGTGGTATTGACTTCTCGCGTCCAATCATAACTCAAGCCCAGCATTTTAATCTGCCGCTTGAAGGTTGCTATATTCTGTTCCGTAGTGACTTGCGGATGAATATTCGTTTGCATCGCATAGCGTTCAGCGGGAAGTCCAAAAGCATCCCACCCCATCGGATGGAGCACGTTGAAACCCTTCATCCGTTTATAGCGGCAGAGAATATCCGTTGCTGTGTATCCTTCGGGGTGCCCTACGTGCAGTCCCGCTCCGGAGGGATAGGGGAACATGTCGAGAACGTATATCTTCGGCTTACCAGATGTGTCCTCAACGCGGAACGTTCGGAGCTTCTCCCAAGACTCTTGCCATTTTTTCTCTATATCCAAAAACTGATACTTCATCGGACTGCAACATCCTTTCGCTTGTTGGAAATGATTTGTCTATAACTTAAACATCTTCAAACAACTCAATTCGTCGCCAACAAGCTTTTGACAGAAATATCTTCATCAACGTCTGGCCAATGGATTCCAACTCCTCCACCAATCAGCCGCCAGTTATTTTTTTGTGATTCAGTCGCACCCTTAAGTCGGGGAAACCATTCTAATGGTGCCGAAACCTCGCGCCCGTCAGCTAAAATTACATAGAGAGAATTCCCTTTAAAAGAAACATCTACGACATTAGGTTCAATTTTAACGATTAAAGTGTTCATTTCACTTCTCCTCAAATAAAGATTTATTTGCTGATACTAGCTCATGTAGGTACGACAATTCGTGGCTTCTGAATCCATGCGATTCGGATAAAGATACTGGCGATAGCCAGAACTTTGCATATTTACCAGCTTCCTCAACGTGAATATGCATAGGTTCGTTGCCTTCACGCTAAAAAAGAAAAATCGAAAACCTTTAACTCTTAAGACTGTAGGCATGCGCAAGTAATCATATTTTATTGAAATGTAGCAAATACACTCCCCAATATCAATGAAGAGTTATGGTGATCTTAGCAAAATTATTAGGTGGAAAAAGAGATGAGAACTATAGTGCCTTTAGAACAAGCATTGTAATATCATCGGATTGGGGATTGCCGCGGGTGTGCTCTTCTAACGCAATTTGAATCCGTTTTATAATTTCATCCGGTATCAATGTGCGAATGGGTTTGATCACAGCTTCTAACTTTTCTTCTGTAAAATCTTGTTCTTGAGCGTTCATTGCTTCACTCACACCATCGGTGAACATGACGATGACGTCGCCTGATTGAAGCGTGACAACGCTTTCGATGTACGGAATGGATGTTTTCATTAAGCCGAGAATGATTCCACCCTCTTCAAGCCGTTCAACCGAGCCATTGGCTCGTAAAAGAAACGGAGGGTTATGTCCTGCGTTCACATAGCAGAATTCACGGGTCTTGGCATTCAGCCTGCCCCAAAAAAACGTAATGAACTTATCCTGGCCTGTGTTCATACACGTTAAATCATTGATGCGGGATGTCGCATCGGAAATACTCAAACCCATGGGTGCGAACGCTCTCAACGAAGCTTGAACATTCGCCATCAACAATGCGGCGGGGGTACCTTTGCCGGAAACATCGCCAATGGCAATGACATACTCGTCGGGAGAAACCATCAGCGCATCATAATAATCTCCCCCAACTTGCTTCGACGAAATATTGATAGCAGCAGTTTGAAACTGTGGAATGTCGGGGAGCGTGCGGGGAAGCAATCCTTTTTGAATTTCACGGGCGATTGCCAGTTCATCTTCGAGTTTCTGTTTCTCGATTGCTTCGCGAAACAATCGTGCATTCTCAATCGAAATAATGGCGAGGTTAGCCAAGGAGTAAAGAAACTCGAGATCGACTTTAGAGTATCCTCCTCCCTGAAGCTTTTCACCGAGAAGAATTGCGCCTTTCACTTGATTTTGAATCTTCATGGGGATGACAGCGACAATCCCTGCGCGCTGCAGCTCCTCTGCGGCTTGCTTGAACTTTTTGAGCCGTATGAGATTCTCAATAAGCTCTGGGTTTGTCAGCACGCATAATTGCTGCATAACCCCCGCATTATCGAATTGTTTATCAATTCTCGACGCAACAACCTTGAGCGAACCATCATTGTTTAAGCATACGGCGTACCGGCTAACGCCCACCTGACCAAGCAACGAAAAGGTCAGCAAGCGCACTACTCGTTCCGCATCCATAACGACGTTGAACTCTTTGCTGAGATCGAACAGCGTATTCAATTCTTGATACTTCCGGTCAAGACTGCGATTGACGTCCTTTAATTGCTCAATCATAACAGCTTTTTCAATCGCTGAAGCGGACAAGTTGACTAACGACTCAATCAATTGCTTTTCCGCAGTCGAATATTTTTTGCCGCCCAACCGCTCCCCAAGCGAAAGCAACCCGACAACTCGTTTCTGCGAAACAATGGGAAGCAATAATTTTTGATGATGCTCCTTAAAAAAATATCCCCATGATTGTTGTGAAACAGCAAGCCGCTCCGGTTGTGTGATACCGCGCGGAGGTTTTTCGATCTTCAACGTTTGTCCAATGGCGCTTTGGTCAATGCCTTTTGCGTTGACGATTTCAAATACATTTTGATCTCGTTTCAAAAAGACGATTCCTTTGGAAACGAGCATTTTGCCCATCACGGTTAATAACACAGTGCCGAGAATAAACTTGAGGTCGAGCGAAGAATTAACAACGTTGCTGAACTCGAACAGGGGAAGAATAGCAGAAGCAGAGGAGCTTTGTTTTGGCGCAGATTTAGACTGCATGGGAAGTGAGAGAGATACGATGTTTCAGTTTCTCGAACCGGATTCGCTCGGCGTCAAAAATTTTATCAATCGAACTTCATTTTTTCTGCCGGGCACGAAATTATATTCAACTTTGTCCATCAACGTCCGCATCAAATAGACACCTAACCCGCCGCGGCGAAAATGGGATAAATGCTGTTTTAAATCCGGGTTTTTCAGTGTGGTCGGATTAAATGATTTGCCTTCATCTATAACGCTTACTTGAAATGCCTCTTTATCGCGGCTAATTTCAATTTGAATGGTCTTATCGGGTGCGTTTTGGTATGCATGCTTGATGACATTCGTGCACGCCTCATCAACAGCAAGGACAATCTTCGAAGCCTCCTCCTCCGAAAATCCAAATTGGCGCGCAGCATCCAGAACAAACTCCCGTACCTCTAACAGGCGGTCTGTTCGGCTCTGTATTGTTTTGGAAATTTTCTTAGGCATAATAGTCATGGCTGCACAGTCATTGCGAAGAGCGTCACTAAGGTTTTCCTTATGATTTCGCTTTCGCCTTGAATTTAACAATGGCTTCTTGTTCGTCTTTATAGATTTCGTACAATATGGGGAACCCAAGCAAGTCGAACACGTTGTACACCTTTGGCGACATGTTCGAGAGCTTGATATCCCCATTATTTTTCCGAACATCCTCAATATATGCCATAAACACGCCCAAGCCTGCGCTGCTGATGTACGATAAGTCTCTGCAGTTAACGATAATATTATATTTCTTATCGTTCAGCAGTTTTTGAAATGCAGTCTCCAGGTCGGTAGCAGTATGGGCGTCCAGATACCCTTTCAGGTCAATGACGCTTATACCTTCGCCATCCCGTTGGTTGATTTTAAATTCACTCATGGTGGTATGCTCCTTCCTGAGCAGATAAGTGAAGCTTTCGAGTATAAATTACAATCATACGGTCTCCTACGTTCCTAACCATTTGATAACCACGAGCGTCATATCATCTTCATACGAAGAATTGCCCGTGTAGTTTCTAATTTCATTTAAAATATTTTCTTTAATCCGCTCGGCAGATTCCATGCGAGACCTTGTTGCTATTTCCACAAGCCTATCAAATCCGAATTCTTCCCCATCCTGATTACGCGATTCATTCACTCCATCCGTATAAAAAACGCAAATATCGCCGTTCTTGAGCTTGAGAGTTGTTTCTTGCGTTGCATCGTCAAACTGCCGGTCGTTCGCGAGACCAAGGCCGATTCCCGTAGGGCGAACCAGCACCGATGAGTTTCCCGAAACGTACACCATCGGACAATGACCCGCGCGCGCTAACGTCATCTGCGCTTTCGGAATATCTATAATCGCGTAAAGCAAACTGATGAACGCCCGCCGTTCGAGACTGTCCATCAATGCTTGATTGGCGCGCATTACCAATTCACGGGGAGACGCGCACAATTTGCTCAACGATTGAAAGATACCTTTCACTTCCGCCATGTAAAAAGCAGCGGAAACACCTTTACCGGATACATCTCCGACAACGATGCCCAGACGATCAGAGTCAAGCGTAGCAAAATCATAATAGTCTCCACCAACTTCAAGGGAAGGATCAGAAAGTGCCGCGATATCCATCACATCGTAGTGCGGAACTTTTTGAGGCAGCAACCTCTTCTGCATCTGCTGAGCAACCATTATCTCCTGCTGGAACCGTTCGCGCTCGAGCGATTTTGCGATGAGTTTTGAATTTTCAATCGCAATGCTTACATGATCGGCAAACGTTGTCAAAACATCAATATCATCCTGATCAAATCCGTACTGAAAATCCTTTGTTGCGTGCAAAATACCGATAATCTCATTATGTGATACTAACGGCACGCTGAGAAGAGACCCGATCGAAATATTGAGCTTTTTAATGTGCCTTGTCCTTCGATCGCTTTCGACATCATCAATAAGCAATGAACGCTTTGAATCGAGAATCAACTGCCGCAGCGATAGGTCGGCGTCAACCGTAATCGCTTCAATTTGCTCGCGCGAGATATTTTTGAGGGATACCACCTCAACAAGCACTTGTCCATCGTTCCGCTTCCCTTTGATCAATTCAAGCCATGCGCTCTTTGCTCCTACGACTTCCAGTGTCATGCTGGTTACAGTGTTAACCAGATCGGGAAAATCGAACACCTGCGTCACAAGCCTGCTCAGGTTATGGAGCGAAGTCAATTCCGATTGCTTGCGCTCATAGACCTCGGCAGTGGGAAGATGAAATAACGCGCTGACAAATGCCATCCCGAAATACACTGCGCCAAAAATCGAATTAAGCCGAATAAAATTATGCAACGGCTGATGCAAGCTTGCCAGCGCGCGCTCGACAACCGATTGCGTCGTAAGAAAATTGAGAACAACAAATACAATAAATAAAAGAGCGCCGTATGCAATAGCGTAGAGCTTTTCTCGTCGCGAAAGATAGACTATCCAATTCTGCTTAAAGGAATTGACGATGATCATGATCACCGCAAGAGGAAACAACATCGAAGCGATAAATTTTGCCTCCACGGGCATGACCGGCAACGCGGCTACATTATTCGCTAAGAGCAGAATGACAAAGATGACAAGATTTCTTTTTGTACCCTTCTTTCGTTTGTATAAAAGAAGATCGCGAATCGTCAAGAGGGCCGAAAGCGAAAAAACGCCGAGAGCAATGCCCACTATCAGCGAGAGAAACTCAACAATAGCCGCTTGAGGAGCGGAAAGTTTTTCGGTTTGCGCAGCAAGCGAAGCTCCGAACAATAACATCGAGCTGGTAAGCGCTACCACGAGAATCGCATACACCAGCAGCTTCCCGATATTCTTGGGAATGCCAACCGCTCTCCCTACCCTTCCGCTTTGTATGTAAAAATACAACAGCAGAAATGCCGTGAAGACACTGCCTTCGCGAAGATATTCCGCGCCGCCAAAATCCAAACTTACAGTGAGCCGAGCGACATCATAAATAAAAATGAGGACAAATAAAAGAACTGCTCCTGTAAAAAACAATATTTTTTTCAACCGGGGCATCTCGTGCCTTGTGAGCTATTCGCTGCTTAGGGCAGTAGTATTAGGTTTTCGATAATTTAGCGCAAAAGTTGCACTGGAATCAAAACCTCTCTCTTGCCATACAGACCACAAAGGCACGATAGAGAGTGTGCTACTATTCGACAAATCTCTCTTTCGTGCCTTCGCTCGTTATACCGATAACCGTTACGAGCTTGCTTCCGCTATCAACCGGTCTATCTCCCTCGCATACGTAGAAGTTGGATAATCTTTTTTCAACTTTTTATATAACTCGACCGCTTTCTCTTTCTTCCCGGCGGCTGAATAATTATACGCCGCATGGTGGAGATTTTCAGCGGCAAGCACATCTTTTCCATTTTTGAAAGCGGCTTTTTCGTAATACACCGCGGCTTTCTCATACTCTCCTTTGGCTTCATAGCACGCTGCAACGCCCGCTGACGCCGATGCCGAGAGCATGTCATCTTTTATGCTTGAATCCGAATAATATTGTAAAGCTTTGTCGTAATTATTTTTGGCATAGTATGCGTTAGCAAGGTATAACTTCGCAAGCTCGCCGGACTTCGTGCTTCCATAATCATCAACGATAGATTGGAGCCCTCGAATGTTTTCCTGAAGGTCGCCGCTAATGGCAATATCATATTTTCCCTCGTCATAATAACGAAGAACTTTCCCCAATTCGGTCGTGGCTTTTTCGTTGTTGGATCGCATGTTGTTCGTTACCACAACAATAAGCACCGCAACAATGATAAGGCCCGTAAAGACACCGTTCACGATTTTTTTGTTATTCTCGTACCAACTCGTCGCTTCAAAATACGTGGTAACGAGTTTATCTTCCTTCATTTCTTTCTTGCTGATTTTTTTCTTCGGCTTAAGCATAGTCCCTTGTGAAGTATGTGATGATGGTAGTTGTAAATTGTGTGCGCCCGGGGCGATTCGAACGCCCGACCTATAGCTCCGGAGGCTATCGCTCTATCCAGCTGAGCTACGGGCGCAACCAAATTTGTTCACTAGTTTGTACACTGTTGGCTCCTAAGGCTGTCGCTCCCCGCCCGCATGAACGCTTGCGGTCGGGCAGGTATCCTGCTGAGCTACGGGCGCCTCTCTTGTAACTGTAAAAGATACAAAACTTTCACTCGCAAGGCAAGACGATTGGAGCAAATAGGACGCTGGAAAATCAGAAAAAGACTGAAGAAGCGCAGATAAAACTTGAAATTAATACCAGTTGACCGTTACCTTTGAGGTGACGGTCAACTCGAACACTTTCTTGGCTGTCACGGTCCACACCGTGACAGCTTCGAGTTGACGGTCAACTCAAACGCTTATCCTATTCCATAACAACCTTCGGCAAATGAGCCTTTGCAAGTCCACTATTAAGAGCGGATAGCTCTTTAGCTTTTAGGTTATTCCATTGCGCCGTCAAATCGCTAAAAGATTTTTGAGCCTCACTCGACTGCTTCACCGCTTGCGTTGTCGGTGCAACGTCGGCTTCCTGCAACACATTGTAAAGCGCGCTAAAATCGTTTCGTATTTTATTAAAATTTGATTCTGCTACGCTCGCGCTACCGCCAACCCGACGAAAACGAGAACTTCCTTCCAACTCGCCTGCTTTCTTATCAAGCGCAACAATCGCATCGGCAAGCGAACCGCTTGCGCGACCTTGCAATTCTTTCAACTGACTTCTGAGTTTTCGTAACTGTTCGAGAGTTTTATACGCTTGCTGAATTCCACTATATGCTTGGTACGATAACGAGAACTGCTGCTCCAATCCCTTTTTCGGTGTCTTCACACGCGGATCCATTTTTATTGCCAACGGCTGGGTAAAACTTTTGCCATTGACGGTGAGCTTCACGGTGTAATTTCCGGGAAGAACTACAGGTCCGCGTGGCTCTCTCGGCGTATCCTTGTAGATTGCGGAAATTGGAAATTGCGCTCTTTCTCCTTCGGGCGAAGGATAATGCAAATCCCACACAACGCGTTGCATACCGGCTTCGGCAGAAAGTATTTGCGGCTGTCGAACCCAATACATCGGAATGGCAAATTCTTTTTCATTGATAGCATCCGGTTTATCGTCGCTTGAAAATTTTCGGACAAGCTTGTTGGATGAATCAAAAATTTCCAGCGTAACGGGAGAATTTACCGATGATTTAAGATAGTAGCTGATAATCGCCCCATCAGGAGGGTTTTTTCCTGCCGGCTCTTCCGGCGGCAACGGCGTATCAGAGTTCATATTCCATCGAACCCTATACGCTACCTGCGGCTTAAAAAGAGAGGCATCGGAATTTGCAACCTGTTCGTTTATTTGCCTTAACGGAGTTATATCATCCAATATCCAAAAACTTCTGCCGTGAGTTCCGACAACCACATCGTCGTCATGAATAACCAAATCGCGGATGGATGTCGCAGGCATATTCAATCGCAGGGACTGCCAATTGTCGCCATCATTAAAGGAAACATAGACAGCGTTCTCGGATCCGGCAAAGAGTAGCCCTTTTCGAATGGGGTCTTCGCGGACAGTATTGATCGCTGCGTTATCCGGCAATCCTTTTACAATTTCTTTCCATGTTTTTCCGCCATCGTGCGTACGATAGATGTGTGGTTTCAAATCATCGAGACGGAAACGGTTGATTGCCGCATACGCCGTCTGATCATCGAAATGAGACGCGTCCATGATGGATACCTTGCTCCACGATGTCAATTCGGGAGGAGTGACATTCTTCCACGATTTTCCTCCATCCCTTGTTATATGAATCAATCCATCATCCGTCCCAGCCCAAATCACGTTAATATTTTTATAGGAAGGAGCGATCGTATAAATCACGCCGCGGCGAGGTTGATTTGCCATTTCCGGCGTTCTGAAAATACCGATGCTTGCCGGTACTTCCGGTTTCTCGTGAGAAAGATCAGGACTGATAATCCGGTACTTCCGGTTTCTCGTGAGAAAGATCAGGACTGATAATGTCCCAACTGTTCCCACCATTGGTCGTTTTAAATAAAACATTTCCGGCATAATAAAGCACATGCGGATCAACGGGTGAGAAAAGAACAGGTGCAGTGCGAATGAAACGATATTTCCCGCTCCGCACAGCTTCCGGAGCAATATTTTGCACTTGTCCGTTTGATTTATCATAACGAGTGATTTTTCCGCCGTAAATGATGTTGGGATTTAAGGGATCAGCGGCTACGTAGCCGTACTCTTCCGCACCAACAGGATGCCACTCGCGAAAAGTGATTTGACCGTCATTACCTCTGCTCGCTACGCCAGCAGAGCCGCTTTCCTGCTGTCCGCCGTACACCCAATACGGAAATTGATTATCCGTGCTCACATGATAAAATTGCGCGGTAGGCTGGTTATACCAAGAGCTCCATGTCTCCCCGCCGTTCACGGTTATAGTGGCTCCTTGATCAACGGCAAGAAGAATAATTTGCGGGTTATCCGGGTTAATCCAAATCGAATGATAATCATCACCGCCGGGGGCACCTTTAAAGGCAGTAAAGGTTTTACCTCCATCGGTTGATTTATAGGAGCAGACATTTGCAACGTACACAATATCCTTGTTTTTTGGATCTGCTTTTATTTCCGCAAAATCGCTTCCGCGACCCCAAAGGCGTGGATCGGGGTTTATGCGTTGCCACGATTCACCGGCATCATCCGAGCGATACACGCCCCCCAACTGCGGCGCATCAACCGTTGCATACATACGAGATGGATCACTCGGGGCAATACAAAATCCTATACGACCTAATCCCTGCTCAACGGAGGGCA
>JACQBK010000075.1 GCA_016194505.1 Ignavibacteriales bacterium
ATCGGACAATTAAGTAAAAACAAAGCAAAGAATCTCGAGACGTTAATTTCATTATATGATTCAATGCCCAAAGAGCGGACACGCTCACTTGAATCAGTGATCTATGCAGTCGCTTCGATCGGAAACGACCAGGCAGTCGATTTTCTGGGCAAAGTAGCAAAGACGAGTGAAAATTATGACATACGTCGCAGGGCTGTTTACTATCTCGGCAACATCGGCGGCGATAAAGCAAGAGCCGTGTTGCTTGAGATTTTAAAAGCGAAATAACTACCATTGGATTAAGAGTTTTTTTGTCTAAAAGCTATCTCAAAAATGATTTATTGCTGATTTTCTTTCAGGGTTGAAACCCTCGTATTGTGCTGGATTGTGTCCACGTCCTGTCCCGCCATGCCTGCCTGCCCGACGGCAGGCGGGCGGCAGGCAGGTTGTACGGTTCCGTTTTTTGGAATCCCGCCCTAAGAACGGAATCCAAAAAGCGGGAGATGCCGCAAAACGGGAGATGCCGCAAAACGGCAAAGGACGTGGTTATAACTATGACTGGAAAAGTGCCATAATAACCCCGACCTTTAGGTCGGGGAAAGCTCAAAAACACTCAAGGGCTTCTCCGCCGAAGGCGCCTGTCTGCCGCAGGCAGGGATGCGCCAAACAGCGTGGAGCACGCGTGCGCCTTTGGCGCAAGCCCTGATTATAGTTTTTGAGATGGCCTCTATTAAAAAATACACCAAACCGGTGCAATAACTCCCACCATAGCCGGTTTATTAATCTTCATTACACCCTTTTTTACCTACAACCTTTTGGCACTTAGTGCAGTCTTATTGTTGTTAAGTTTTCTGCGTCGTTTTCATAATACAACTTTTTTGGTATCCCAAAGTCTAAATTACTACAACCATTTTGTGAGGAGAGACCAATGAAAGCAGGACTGCGACTGTTTTTTACAATCTTGTCTTTTTTGCCGTTAGCATCTGTTTTTTCACAAACGGCTCCATCCAGTATCGTCGCAGTACGAGCGACTGAGCAGATAACCATTGACGGCAATCTTTCAGAAGCCATTTGGCAAAGAGCCGGTTATATGGAATTCAAACAACGGGACCCCAATCAAGGCGAAGCACCTTCTGAGAAAACCGAGGTATGGGTCGCTTATGATAACGAGGGTCTCTATGTGGCGGCGAAGATGTACGATAACGCTCCGGATTCCATTATGACTCGATTAGGTCGCAGGGACAATTTTATAACTTCTGATTATTTTACGATTTTTCTTGATCCGTATCATGATAAAAGGAGCGGCTTTTATTTCTCGGTGAGTGCTGCGGGAGTGCAATACGATGGCATATTAGAAAATGATGATTGGGATAATTCCTCGTGGGATGGGGTGTGGGAGTCAAAAACACAGATTGATAATCAAGGCTGGACGGTTGAAATTCGTATTCCGTTTTCCCAACTCCGGTTTCATCAATTAGAAAAATATGTGTGGGGAGTAAATTTTAAAAGAGATATTGGTCGTAAAAACGAGCGAGACTATGTAGTGTATACTCCACGTAATGAAAGTGGATATGTCTCACGTTTTGTTGATTTGGTAGGCATAGATAATGTTGTTCCTCCACGTCAGCTCGAAATCCTTCCGTATGCTACAACGCGTGCAGAATACACTCACCCTACTCCCGGCAACCCGTTTAACAGCGGCTCTAAATATTTACCTGGTCTAGGTGCGGATTTAAAACTTGGTTTGAGTAGTAACCTTACTCTCAATGCCACCGTTAATCCTGATTTCGGTCAAGTAGAAGTTGATCCTGCTGTGGTGAATCTCAGTGATGTCGAAACTTTTTTCCAGGAAAAAAGGCCATTCTTTATTGAAGGTGCCGGACTTTTTAACAATTTTGGTTTTGGAGGGGCAAACAATTTTTGGGGTTTTAACTGGGGTAGCCCTGATTTGTTTTATTCGCGGCGTATCGGTCGAGCGCCGCAGGGCAGCTTGCCTTCAGCAGATTTTGTAGATAGCCCGACGGGGACACGGATTCTCGGCGCGGGAAAAATTACAGGCAAAGTTGGCGATAATATCAACATCGGTATGATTCAGGCAATTACCTCACGGGAATTTGCAGAATATCAAGACGGGACTCATAGAGATAAGCTCGAAATTGAGCCGCTCACCTATTATGGTGTGTTTCGAGGTCAAAAAGAATTTAATGAAGGACGGCAGGCATTGGGTTTCATGTCAACCTATGCCACTCGGAATTTTTCCGATAATCGCTTGCGGGATGAATTAAATGCCGATGCAGTGAGTGCCGGTATAGATGGCTGGACATTCCTTGATTCTGACAAGATGTGGGTCGTAACGGGTTGGGGAGCGTTCACACGCGTCTCGGGTAACCCAACGAAAATTCTTGCATTACAACAAAGCTCCCAGCATTACTACCAGCGCCCCGATGTGAGTCATGTTCACATTGATAGCGCGGCGACCTCACTTTCGGGCTACGCCGGAAGATTTTATTTAAACAAGCAAAAAGGAAATTTTAAGGTCAATGCTGCCTTTGGATTTATCAATCCCGGATTCGATGCTAATGATTTAGGATTCCAATGGCGGACCGATATGATCAACAGCCACATTGCGTTCTCTTATCGTTGGACTGAGCCTACTGATTATTACCGGCAAATTAATTTAAATACTGCCGTGTTCAGAGTGTGGGATTTTAGTTATAACTTAACCGGCGCAGGATATTACCATAGTGGGTATATGCAATTTCCAAATTATTACTCTGTGAATTGGGCATACGTTTACAATCCAGCCGTCAAGAACAGTCGAAGAACGCGTGGGGGGCCACTTACAGTTAATTCGCCTGGCCGAGAATATAATTTGTACATTAATTCGGACGATAGAAAAACCGTAGTGTTCAGCATCGGCAGTAATCTGTACGATGCAGACTGGGATAAGGAATTTTCTCTCAATTCTCAAATTGAATGGAAACCTTCAAGCAATATCAGCTTTCAAATCAGCCCGAACTTTCAGCGTTCACAAACCCTCTCTCAATGGATTAACGTATTTGATGATGCAACAGCAAAAGGCACATTTGGCAAGCGATATGTATTCGGCGAGCTGGATCAAAAAACATTTTCTGCAAGCATCCGATTGAATTGGACATTTACACCGCAACTGAGCTTGCAGTTGTATGTTCAACCCCTTATTTCAAGCGGCTCGTATGTGAACTTCAAAGAGCTTGCTCAACCGAAGACATACGATTTTAATGTGTATGGAAAAAATAACTCAACAATCTCGAAGACCTCTGATGGTTATATCGTTGACCCCGATGGCAACGGTCCTGCAACGACACTCTCATTCTCAAACCCTAATTTCAATTTCACGTCCCTGCGTGGGAATGCGGTGCTGAGATGGGAATACCGCCCCGGTTCGACATTGTACCTTGTCTGGACTCAGAGCAGATCGGATTATGAAAATGACGGTCAATTTGACTTCAGCCGCTCTATGGATCGCCTTGTTGATGCTAAGGCTGATAATATCCTTATGCTGAAGTTCACTTATTGGTGGAGCATGTAGTCGTTTTTGAAACATCGTTGCTGGAACATCGTATAGATATGGAGAACATACAACTTATTAGGGAAGTAGTGAAGAAAGGTACATTGTGAGTACGCAAATCAATCCAAGGGAACATTCCCAAGCACTTTCTTTGGGTTTCCAAGTGGGAATCGTTTTCATCGCGTTTATACTTGTTCTGATGATTCCATTTCTGGTCACTGCAGAAATTGATAAGTGTGAAAGCGGACAGGAACTCAAAGCGAGCCGGTTCTGGCTCGATGTCAATTCTCGCACCGGAATGACGAACAGGGTTACCCAATCAGCCCCAGAAAATCCCGATCGCCTCTTGTGAAGATAAGATTTTGGAATTATGTCTATTACTTTTCCCACCCATTTTTTCAACTAAATCCCGTTTCAATGGAACTATCCTGCTGTCATCGGGTGTTAACACATACATCCATTCGTTGTATTATATCTCGCTCAATTCCAATCACCCATTCATAGGAGGGAATTTATGAAAAAATCAACGATGTTCTCTGTGCTTCTTGCATTACTTGCTTTTATGTTGACACTGGGAACGGCGCAAGAAAAAGGCAGGGAGATGACGGGTCCGAAATCTGGATTCCAAGCCGAGTTTGTTAAAAACATCTCTGACGTCGAAAAGAAGTTAGTGAGCCTGGCAGAGGCTACTCCTCCAGGGATATTTAAGTGGCGCCCGAGCGAAGGCGTGCGTTCGGTCAGTGAGGTGTATATGCATGTTGTTGAAGCGAATTATTTTATTCCATCATTTGCCGGCGTAAAGCCCCCTGCAATGGATCGTAACGCGATAAAGGCCATAACCGACAAAGCAAAGGTCGTTGAGATGCTGAAAGCATCGTTTGAAAATGTAAGGCAAGCTATCTCAAAACTCTCAGATGCCGATTTAGAAAAGAAGACCAAAATGTTCGGTCAAGATGCCACTTATCGCGAGGTGTATTTAGTAGTGTTGTCACACGGTCATGAGCACATGGGGCAGTCTATTGCTTATGCACGGACGAATGGAATCGTTCCGCCGTGGTCAGCGAAAGGAGAGTAATTTTTTTAACTATGGAAGATTAGAGGCGGATAAACATTTTTCCGGGCAGTTGCTTTACCAAGCCTTTAAACTCCATCGAGAGCAACGTTACTAACGCGTCTGCAGTTGATGTGTCGGCTTGCTCGGCAAGAGCATCAATGTGCAGCGGTTCCGGGCGCAACACATCAAATATTTGTTTCTCAAATAACGTGAGTTCGATATTCGGTTCGAGCTCACGTTCTTTTTTTAGAATAGGTCGCAGATGGGGCTTTAACTCCTCGAGCACATCATCCACAGTTTGCACAAGCTTTGCCCTCCCTTCGCGAATTAACTTATTCGGTCCTACGCTTCGCCTCTCTGTAATATTACCCGGGATTGCAAACACTTCTCTATCTTGATCGAGGGCGAGGGTTGCTGTAATCATTGCCCCGCCATCTTCAGCAGATTCAACAATGATGGTCCCAAGCGATAACCCGCTGATGATGCGATTGCGGCGTGGAAAATTCGGTGCGTCGGGTTTTGCCCCCATAGGGAATTCGGAAACCACTACTCCTTGCTCCGCGATGCGTTCAAGCAGTTTTTTGTTTTCAAGAGGGTACGGAACATCAAGCCCTGAGCCAATGACCGCGATGGTGCGCCCGCCGGCTTTGAGTGTAGATGAATGCGCAATGGTATCAACCCCCCGCGCTAATCCGCTCACGACTGTGATGTTATATTGGGCGAGATCTCGTGCAGTTTGCTCGGCAACAAGTTGCCCGTAGTGAGTGGGATGCCGTGTGCCGACTACTGCTATCGCATATTTATCATTCAAATCAAAAGCCCCTAATACATAGAGAAACGCAGGCGGGTCGTAAATCTTTTTAAGCAGTTCAGGGTATTCTTTGTCCCAAATCGTAACAACCCTTGCGCCAAGTTTATTGATGCGTTTGAGTTGTTCGTCGGCAAAGGCTTCTCCATCTTGGTGATGCACAATGTTGGAGGCAAGTTTCTTATCAATGCCGGGGACTTTGATGAGATCGCGTGGGCTTGCTTTGAGAACTTCCGAAGCATCAATAAAGTGGGAGACAAGCGCTCGTATCTTTTGCGGACCAATGCGGGGTACAGCGGAGAGGCGAAGGAGATCGCGGACATTCTGTTGATTCGGTGCGATAAAAACAATCGTTATTGAGGTGTCTTTAAGTAGTTTTGAAGTTGTTTGAATAAGTCGCTTCTTTGTTTCAAAGTGTCTAAGAGCACTCGAAACTTCGACAAATTTACGTTAATAATCTCGTGCAATTTTCGGGCATCGTTGGGAAGCCCAAACTCATCAATATTTACGCTCGCAAGTAAACCTGCTCGGAGAATCCACTCCTCTAATCTTGGTCGAAGAACAATTAAATAGCTTTCATTTTTGTTATTTTTTAAAATGCGGAAGTGATCGTCTTCGGACAATCGGGCAAGTTCTTTTATGGAAGAAGGGTGGGTGCCTTGCGGATCTTCGTCAACAATGCCCACAGCCTTTGCATGTTTCATGATGTCTCTGCATACCCTCGACTCTCCACGTGAATGTGTAATATGTTTGGTCGTAATTCCGAGAGAGACAATAAGAGCTTTGTCCGCATCGCATTCGACAAATATGGGCGAGTTCATTCAGCCAACTTCTCGATGTTGAAGAAAACGTCCATGTCCTCATCCAATATTTCCTGAAGTTCGTTTTCCTTTAAAAGCTTTACATGGGTTTGTCCGCTTTTCATTGAAACCACATAGACGGCTAATTCTTCCCTTGGAGTTTTTTCGATCATTGATAAAAGAAAATAAGGGTTGTGTGTTGAAATGAAATACTGATTTGATTGATCCTGTGCAATAAGTTCGGATAAATACTTTGTATAATAAGGGAATGCATGAGCTTCTGGCTCTTCAAAAATCAGTGTCGAATTTTGATTTGTCTTGATAGCTGCAAGGTAGAAAATAAGCCGTCGAAGCGTTTCAGAAACACTTGCAAGCGAATAAGCAATTGAAATTCCGTCTGCTTTTTTCTGGACGTCAATAGTATTTTTCCCCGCGCTGATAAGTATTTCAAGCTGAAATTCTTCCATTAAATTTCCTAAAAGATTTCTCAGTTCTCTATTGGAATAAAGAACTGCTGGAAGGTTTTCCCCATCCGGGAAAGTTAGCTTATCAATGGGCGTTCCCACGAAAGGAGGTAACTGGTCAAATTTATACAGCCTTATTGATTCCATCTTTGGATCTTTAGACGGACTAATATGTGATCTAGTGCCGTCGGGGTTTACAAAAAACTGCGGCTGGAGTTCTTTTGGGAGGAACCTACCTTCATTAGGAAATTTGAATTCTAAGTATAAATTATCGATTGTGAGTTCAATTTTTTGCTGTGTGTCGAGTTCGAAAAAAAGATCGGAGAAATTGCTGAATCTGATAAGTTCCTTTAGATCATATGTATCCCATAACCCAAAAACTCCAATACTCTCAAGAATGTTCGACTTTCCCGAGTTTGGTTTACCAATAAACAGGTTCAATTTTCTACAGTCAAAGGAAAGGTGTTTGATAGATTTAAAATTTTCGATTTTAACAGTTTTAATCATAAAGCATCTCCACGCTTTATCTGCAAACTACGCTTTATTCCACTGAAATTCCATCCACCACCGCGACGATGATGGTGTGCACCGGCACGTCCTTGCGCTTGAGGATTTGCTGTGCCCCAGCCCCTTCTTGGATCACTAATACAGTATCACCGACGCCGGCATCAACTTGGTCAATGGCGAGTATGTCGCGTCCGAGATATTTGCCGTTTAAATCTATCGGTTGAACGATAAGCAGCTTATAGACGTTAAGATTCTCGTTCTTTTGTGTCGAAACAATTGTGCCCGTTACTTTGCAAAGTATCATAGATTTTTTTTAAGTCCCAAGGGTTCTGTCACCCTGAGCGCAGCGAATCCCGACTTGTCGGGATGAGTGAAGTCGAAGGGTCTGCCTGAAATATCTGCTATGACCGGGTCTTCGACTTCGTCCCAATAAAAAGCATCGGGACTGCCTGCCCGACGGCAGGCGGGCGCTCAGACTGACTAATTTTTTTATTGCTTTTAATTTCAAGCTTTTAGCTCACCAGTAAATTTTTTAACCAGCGTATCCGCTTCGCCCTTTGTGGGCGCTTCTGCGATAATTCTGATAATCGGCTCCGTGTTGGATTTACGGAGATGCACCCACGAGTTTGCGAAATCAATCTTCAAGCCATCGGTTGTCGTGATTTTTCCATCCGAAACGAATTTACTTTTTACACGATCCAACGCTTCATCAGGATTGAGTTTCCCCAATTCAACTTTGCCTTTGGTAATAAAATATTGTGGCAATGTCCGTTTTAGTGCAGACATGTTCCCGCCGAACTCCGCCAAGTGTTGCAACGTTAAGCCGATGCCCACCGGCGCATCGCGTCCGAGATGGACTTTTGTAAGGATAACGCCGCCGCTTCCTTCTCCGCCAACGATGGCTCCAAGTTCCTTCATTTTTTTTGCAACGTTAATTTCCCCAACAGGCGTGCGAACCGTTTCACACGTATAGTGCCTTGCAATGTCATCAATTGCGCGAGTGGTTGAAAGATTAACAACAACCGGCGGCAGTTTCGAATTGTGTGCGCTTTCTTTTCCTAAAACAAATTTAACAACGCTTGCGATGGTATATTCCTCGCCGAATGGTTCCCCTTGTTCGTTGATGAGCATGAGCCGGTCAACATCGGGGTCAACGGCAATGCCGAGGTCGGCTTTCTCATCACGAACGCGTTGGCAGAGCGTTGTAAGATTTTCCGGAATCGGTTCCGGCATGTGAGCAAAAATACCCGAGACGTCGCAATTCATTTCGATAACTTCACAGCCAAATTCTTGTAGGAGCTTTGGAATGATCACCCCTCCGGCACCATTGACACAATCCAGCACCACTTTCAATTTTCGTTGCTTGACCACTTGAGTATTGATATAGGGTAGCGAAAGAACATCCTGAATATGCTTGTCAATAAAACTTGGATCTGCAGTATGCTTGCCTTGTTTATCCCACGCGACGTAATTTCTTGTCGTTTTATCCGCTATATTCCAGAAAACTTTATTTTCTTCCGCGTCGAGGAAAAGTCCGGTTGAGGCAAGAAATTTAAGTCCGTTCCACTCTGTCGGATTATGGCTTGCGGTAATCGAAATGCCGCCGGCGGCTTTTGCTTTTTCGACCGCCATTTGCACGGTCGGGGTAGGGCAAACTCCAATTGCTATCACATCGCATCCCATCGAAAGGAGCGTTGAGGAAACAATATGGGCAATACTGTTTCCTGTAACTCTTCCGTCACGGCCTATAACGATTGTGCCTCGATTGCAGTACTCCGCAAACGCAGAGGCGTATTTCACAACGATTTCCGGCGTCAGGCTTTGACCGACGATTCCCCGAATACCGGAAATGCTCACCATTAACGACATACCATCTCCTTAAATCAAAGTGAATCGAATTTAAGAAATGACGCCCCTATAAGCAAGGTAAGATTTGTATGTCTTCTTGTGACAAAATCCTTGTGCAACGTTCGGGCGGGTTGTAGACGGCTTGAATGTTAAGAACCTGCTCCTTAACTTGATGAAGATCGGAAAGTAAGAATCGTATGGAACTGATTGAAGAAGAAAAAAAGGAGCTGCTTCGGATTGCGCGAACAAGTATCGAATCTGCCGTTCAAGGTGTTCCAACGACGAGGTCGAAAGCAACAAATCCGTCATTTTTTAAACTGCGGGGAGTCTTTGTTACATTGCGCCTGCATGGCGAGTTGCGCGGCTGCATCGGTTATGTGGAACCTCTATTGCCGTTAGGGGTTGCAGTAGAAGAAGTGGCGGTAAAATCTGCTTTTGAAGATCCGCGATTTTATCCCGTCTCTTCCGAAGAAGTGGATTCGCTTGAGATAGAAATTTCTGTTCTTTCTCCGTTGAAAAAAGTTTCTGATGTTAATGAAATTGAGGTGGGGAGAGATGGTCTGGTTATCGAATTAGGTTCGAGGCGCGGATTGCTTCTCCCTCAAGTAGCTGTTGAGTATAAGTGGAATCGCGAGGAGTTTCTATCCTCTACATCGCAAAAAGCAGGTTTGCCGTCAAGTGCGTGGAAGGATAAAAAAGCCGAAATTTTTACCTTCACAACGGATAGTTTTTCCGAAGCTGAGTTTAAAGCATCAACTCGTTAAAGGTGGTCTCTCATGTCCGTTATTCGTCCGCCTGCAGTTGCAGGCTCATTTTATGAAGCCGATCCCAAGGTATTGGGGAAAGAAGTGGACAAGCTTCTCGATGAGGCGGCGCCATCTAAAATAAATGGAACATTGTTGGGATTGATTTCACCCCATGCCGGATATCAATATTCCGGCTTAGCGGCAGCGTACGGGTACAAGCTTCTCAAAGAACGGCCGGAGAAACCGTACGACTGTGTTATCATCGTTGGACCAAGCCATCGAGAATTTTTCGACGGCATTTCGATTTATTCGGGGAGTGGTTATGCGACACCGCTGGGTGTCGTTGCTGTGAATGACAATGTCCGTTCGGCGATCTTCAGCCAAAGCAGCAATATATCGTTATCAAATGCCGGTCATCGCAGCGAACATGCGATTGAAGTTCAGTTACCGTTTCTGCAAAGAGTGCTCGGCTCGTTCACATTTGTTCCGATTGTTATTGGGCATCAAACGAGAGAGAACTGTTTTTTGCTCGGCGAAGTTTTGGCGACCATAGCTCAACAGTATAATATTCTGTTCATCGCAAGCAGCGATTTATCGCACTATCATCCGTATGGCACAGCGGTTTTACTGGACAAGAAAGTAATTCGAGAAGTCGAAGCATTGGATGAGGATAACCTAATGCGCCAGCTAGAAGAGGAGAGCGTTGAAGCGTGCGGCGGGGGACCGATAGTTGCCGTTATGCATGCCACAAAAAAACTTCATGCAAACCGCTCGACTATACTTACTCATTATAACTCCGGCGATGTGACGGGTGATAAATCTGCCGTCGTTGGATACCTTTCAGCCGCATTGGTTCGAGGAAACTGAGTGCCCAGTCTTCGAAAACCACTTCATATTAGTATTATCGGCGCAGGAAAAGTTGGGACTTCTCTCGCCGTTCTTCTCCACCGAAATGGATATAACATTACTTCAGTTATAAGCTTACATCGTTCCTCTGCGAAGCGCTGCGCCCGCTTAGTCGGCTGTTCAAAGCATTCCAATAATATCGCAGACATAGCTCCCATCTCGCGATTTATTCTTATTGCAGTTCCGGAAGAAAAGATTCAAGAAGTAGCTCAACGATTATCAACATTAAGAGGTATAGATTTTTCCAGACTTTACGTCGCTCATACGTCCGGAGTGTTAGACTCTAAAGCCTTAAAACCACTTACGACAGCGGGAGCTAAGACATTCTCGCTACATCCCATTCAAAGCTTTCCACGAAGTATTTCGCTCGCGAAGCAGCTACAAATGCTAAATGGCATACCATACGGATTTGAAGGGTCGTCTAAAAGTATCTCGTTTGCAAGACGCATCGTCCGAGCGTTGAATGGCAGGTTCTTAGTAGTTCCAAAAGAGAAGAAAATTTTGTATCATATCGCTTGCGTAGTTGCATCCAATTATATGGTTTCCATATTGGGAGCGTTAGAAGAGGTAACGGGAAGTCTCAAGTTTTCACAGGGATTGAAGCCCTTCAAAAAGCTCATTCTTGCGAGCATCGAAAATGCGCTTCGCGACGGGGCGGCAAGGGCATTAACAGGTCCCATAGTACGAGGAAGCAGGGGAACTATCAAATTGCATTTGAACGAATTATCCGGGAACAAAAAATTAAGAACGCTCTATCGCTCTCTTGGCTTATATACTCTTGAATTGGCGCGCAAGCAACGGAAATTAACTCCGGCTCAACAGCAAACGTTGAAGAAAATTTTATCTCAAAGATGATTGTTGATTACCACACGCATACGAGTCTCTGCAAACACGGCGAAGGAGAATTAGAAGAATATATTCTTAAAGCGATAGAGCTGGGATTGGATGAAATCGGCTGCTCGGAGCATATTCCGATGCCTAACGATTTCGATTTACGCCATCGGATGACGGTTGAGGAGTATTATTCCGTTTATGCCCCTCGAATAACCGATTTAGCAAGGAAGTATCAAGATCGGATCACTATCAAGCGAGGGCTTGAAGCTGAACATCTCCCGAGCAGCGAAGAATGGGTGAAAAAGTTTATTGCCGAAAATGATTTCGATTTTGTCATAGGCTCCGTCCATTTTTTGGGACGATGGGGAGCGGAGAAGCCCTTGTTCCACAAGGACTATGAAGGGGAGGAGATTGACGGACTTCATATCGAATATTTCGAGGCAATACGAGCCTCAGCAGAAAGTGGTATGTTCGATATTATCGGTCATTGCGACCTTATAAAGAAATTCGGTTTTCGTACAAGCAAGGCTATTGATGAAGCCGTACGGAATGCGATGGAAGCTATCAAACGTAATAACTTGTGCATTGAAATTAACACCTCCGGTTTACGAAAGCCGGAACAAGAAACATATCCGAGCGAAACGATTTTGAAACGAGCCAAAGAGTTGCGCATTCCGCTCACGCTCGGCTCCGATGCCCACAAGCCCCAAGATGTCGGCAAAGATTTTGATATTGCGCTTGGTTTGATCGAGCGATACGGCAATGGCAAAGTTTGTGTGTTTGAAAAGCGTCGCCGCAAAGAAGTAAGAGTTTCAACTCTTAAAGCTATAACAATGTAAGGAGATTAAAGTCGTTTTTTTGAAGCTTTTTACCGCAGAGGTCGCTGAGAACGCTGAGAAAAGATTTTACTGCTATGAAGGCGCAAAGTTTTTCTGTCCCCCCCTTACCAAGGGGGACGTCTTGATACCGTTCAACGGTATCGAGACAGGGGGTATGTTCTCTACAATCACATACATAATTATCTCAGGTGAATATTTTCTAATGGCTTACTTTTTTTCTTAGTGTCTTGGTGCCCGCCTGCGGCAGGCAAGCAAAGAACGTGAAGGAAGATAAAAAGTTATAAAAATTTTTCGCGGCGCGCTCCGCGGACTCTACGGTTAAATGCCTTAAAAAATTATGTATCGTCAATGAATGAGGAGATTCACTATTGAAAGCGCTTATTGCCAGTGGCGGTCGGGGAACTCGGCTTCGCCCGATCACCCACACGCAGAATAAACATCTTATTCCGATTGCTAACAAGCCGATTTTGTATTACGCCATCGAGGCGGCGGTTGATGCAGGCATTAAGGAGGTAGGAATTGTCCACAATGCCGATAGCCTTGAAGTTCCCAATTACGTCGGCGATGGCTCGAAGTGGGGGATTAGAATTGCCTATATCCCTCAAGAGACTCCGGGCGGACTTGCCCAAGTTGTGCAGTTAGCGGAAAATTTTATCGGCAAAGATAATTTTATTTTTTATCTCGGCGATAATATGGTTGTCGGCGGCATTAAGAAATTTATTGATGACTTCCAGAAAAATTCCTGCAATTGTCTTTTAACGCTGGCGAAAGTAAAAGACCCTGAGCGGTTCGGTGTGCCTGAAATAAAGGATGGGAAAGTCATTCGCGTTGAGGAAAAACCGAAATCGCCGAAGAGCCAGTATGCCGTTGCCGGAATTTATGTGTACGATCATCACATTTTTGAAGCGGTGAAAAGTTTAAAGCCGAGTCCCCGCGGCGAATTGGAAATTTCCGATGCGCATCAATATCTCATTGATAAGGGATATTCCGTGGGATATACGGAAATAACCGGCTGGTGGAAGGATACCGGCAAGCCGGTAGATTTGCTGGAAGCCAATCGGCTGATATTGGATAACATAAAACCTCGCAATGACGGCGAGGTTGATAAGCAGTCGGACGTGGCAGGGAAGGTCATTATTGAAAAGGGCGCAAAGATTATCAACAGCAAAGTGCGCGGTCCGGCGATTATCGGGAAAGATTGTGTTATCGAAAACAGCTACATCGGTCCTTTCACTTCGATCGGTGATAGGACGGAAGTCCGCAACAGCGAAGTGGAATATAGCATCGTCCTGCGAGACTGCAAAGTGCTGAGTGTTGGCATTCGCATCGAAGGAAGCATCTTAGGCAACGACGTTGAAATCGTGGAGGCAAACGGCAAGCCCCGCGTCCATCGTTTTATGATTGGGGACCAGAGCAGGGTGGAAGTGGCGTAGAAACAATGAGATTGCTCAATAAAATTTAACGTTAAGTCAGAATAGGGAAATAAAATGATTACTCAACTCGATGCCACTTTTTTTAAAGGTTTGAAAGAGTTTTCTATTAAGCCTAAGAATGTGAATTTATTGATTGGGGCTAATGGCACTGGAAAAACTAATTTTGCCGATTTGGTCGAGTTCATTTCTCTTAGTGTTCGTTTTGGGTTGAAAGAAGTGGTGAACAACAGATTTGAAGGACTCGATGAAGTTCGGACAAAAGCGCGAGGGCAAGGCAGACCGACATCCCTTTCCATTTCAATTCAATTGAATCAAGATGTGTTTAGAGGTATTAAGGAAGCAACTTATCATTTTCGCCTTTCGCCCAAAAAATCTTTAGTCGTTGATGAAGAACAGCTTGATGCAATTGTTTACGCTCGATCACCAGGAAAACCTACACCTCCTGCAAAGGTTGTTTTTGATAAAAATAGTCTTATAAATGTAAATTTTAAAAGAAAAAAAAATAAGATCGAAGACTGGAGTGATAGTTTGGGGGAGCCGCCTAAAACGTTGGTAGACGATCAAGAACTCATGCTCAGCGCATATGGAAAGATTGGAAATTTTCGGACAATTTCTGAATACTTAGGTGCAATGCGTTCCTATAATATTGACTCTATGCTAGCAAAAAGATCATCAAATGGAAGCGAAAGTGAATTAGACCGTTTCGGCGATAATCTAATACCTTTTTTGAAAAGGGTAATAGAGGACAAAACGATGAGGGAAAGGCTTTTACGCGATTTGAGGTATGCGGTTCCATATATAGAAGGAATTGCGCCCGAACGGATTTTAGGTTATACAACTTTGAAATTTTCTGAGAAGGATTCGAAAATAGACTTACGTGCCAAACAAATGTCCGACGGTACTATAAGATTACTTGGTTTACTAGCAGTATTTCGACAGCCCGTCCCACCCCCATTTATAGTTATCGAAGAACCGGAAAATGCTCTTCATTCTTACGCGGTTAAGATGTTCATACGGATTGCTAAAGAGGCGAGTAGGGTGGACAAATTTCGTACTCAGGTTTTTTTGACCTCTCACTCGCCGGCCGTTGTTGATGATGTTCTAAGTGCCGAAAGTCAAAACGAGTTTAATGTACAGGGCTTTGTTAGTAAAAGAGAGAATGGTGCTGGTACCATTAAGCCCGCCCCAGAACAAGTTATCAAAGGAATAGTTAAAAATTTGGGGAGACCGAGTGATTATCTTCGCGAAGGCAGCTTCGATGATTCTCCGCAGCTTGAGTTGTCGGACAAATCAGGGACGCCACTATGATTAGAATTATAGTTGAGGGAGATGGGGATTCCCGATCGATCCCTATTCTTCTTCAAAAAAGTCTAGGGCGGCAGCAGGATGTAAAATGCATTGATCTGGGTGGAAAGTCGAACATCGTTAGGCTGAAGGACGGGTTTGAACAAACTATTCTACGGCAAAAAGAATTCGGATTTACCCAGTTTCGGGTACTTCTCGATGCCGATGTTTTTTTTGCACCATATGGAACAATTGATCAAGAAATTAGTGGAATGAGGCTTCGTGCAAAGAATTTGATAGATAACTTCAATATTGATGTCCGGGTTCTTTGGGCAATTAAGAATTATGAATCTTGGCTTATTGGAGGGCTTGGAAAAGGTGATGAATTTTGTAACCTTATAAAGATTACAAAAACAGTTTCGGGTGACACTCAGTCTGCCCCTTCAGATCCCAAAGACTGGTTGCAGGAACATTTAAAGGATGAAAGATATAATCCCGAGATGCAAGAATGTTTTTCAGAAAATGTCAACTGGACTTTAGCAAGAAAAAGAAACAAATCTTTAAGAGATTTTCTCAAAAATTTTTGAAATGAAGCATAGTCTTTTCCATATTACACATCCCAAATCACATATCTGACATGTACAGCACGATTATTGTTACAACCACCGAACGCATTGCAACCGTCACCATCAATCGCCCTGATAAGCTGAACGCACTCAACGCGCAAGCGAAAGCGGAGCTAATGCAAGCATTTGAAATTATCAAGAATAATTCAAGCGTTGATGTTGTTATCCTCACGGGTGCGGGAGAAAAAGCGTTCGTTGCGGGAACCGATATAAAAGAGCTTACGGAGTTGAATACTGAAAGCGGAAAATTTTTTTCCGAAGGCGGGCAAGCCGTTTTTAATCTCATCGAAAATCTCGGTAAGCCTGTTATTGCCGCTGTTAATGGGTACGCGCTTGGCGGCGGAACGGAGCTTGCCCTCGCGTGCCATATTCGTATAGCATCGGAGAATGCGAAATTCGGTCAGCCGGAGGTGAACCTCGGCATTATCCCCGGCTACGGTGGAACACAGCGCTTGGCTCGGCTTGTCGGAAAAGGAAGGGCGATGGAGTTGATCCTGACCGGCGATCAAATTGACGCTCAAGAAGCGTATCGCATCGGCTTGGTGAACAAAGTCGTCCCGCAAGCGGAGTTGATGAAGACAGCCGAAGCATTAGCGCAAAAGATTCTTTCCAAAGGACAATTAGCAAT
>JACQBK010000045.1 GCA_016194505.1 Ignavibacteriales bacterium
AGCCGCTGCTGCCAACAATCAAACATGGCTTGTTGGATAAGGCTGACTGATAATTACTCATCCACGTATTTATTCTGTTTCGATCAATCGCAATACCCGTTACACAACGACCATAAATATTTGTAATGATATTTCCGAATTTATCTATGTGCAAAATTGCAGGTCGCACATTTCTGTGGCTGGAATCATACAATTTCCTTTTTGGCGATTCGAGGTAAGCTCGCCGACTGATTCTTTTCCAATCTTTTCCTTTTGAGAGTAATGCCGCCGCAGGAGCAAAAATATCTCTGCCATGAAATGTAGAGGAAATATCGCCAATCTTTTTCTCCCCTAATAAGTTCTTACTGATAAAAAATTCCCTCACTTCGACATTTTCCTCCTCCGATAAAACAAAATCCAACAAGCCGTTATCCGGCGCAAGGAAAAAATATTTCTTTGTTCGGGCTATGATGATTTTACGATTGGTTCCAACACCGGGATCAACAATACCAACAAAAATTGTCTTTGCAGGAAAATATTTATACGATGCCCACAGGAGATATCCCGCTTCGCGAACATTCTGCGAAGTTACCTCATGGGAAATGTCTATGAATCGAATTGCCGGATTTGATGACAACATTACAGCTTTCATCGTGCTAACATAATGATCTCTTGAGCCAAAATCTGTAAGAAGCGCTACCAGTGGTGATAAACGGCTCATATGACAATTACTGAATGGGGAGAGTACCGAGATGGGATAAACAAAATAAGAACTTATTTATTTGATTGGGGTGCTTTTCCCTTTTTTGGCGGATTGATAAATTGCGTCCACGACTTTCATGCGGTGAACAGCCTCTTCGCCCGTGGAAATGATCGGGTGCAATCCTCGCAAAAAACCAACCCAGTGCTTCAATTCATTGTCATACGATTTCCAATACAAACTTTGCGGTGTCTCATTGGAAACGGGCGTTAGGTTGACAAGGTTGCCGTGCATGCGTTTGAGAATGCGGAAGGGATTGAGGGAGCCGCTTCCATCCGTTCCAAAGCAATCGCAATAGAAGAAGTCAGAATTTGATTCGAACGACCAGCTCGATTCAATTGTCAGCGTTGAGCCATTTTGCATCTTAATAAATACGACGGAAGAATCCTCAACTCCTTTGGTATTGTGGGAATAATTTGCGGCAATGACTTCCTTCGCCTCCGGAAATCCCATCATCCAAAATGCAAGGTCGAACATCACGATCCCTAAATCCAATACCACTCCACCGCCTGATTTTTCTTTGCGCGTGAGCCAAGGGTTTGCAGTGCTTAATTTCTTTAGCCAGCCGGCTTTCGTGTAATAAATTTTACCAAGTTCTCCGCCTTGAATCATGCTTTTCAGGATCATCGCATCGGGACGGAATCTATTATTCATTCCAACCATGACCTTGCGTTGATGCTTCTTGGCGGTGTTGACAATTTCCAGTGCCTCTTTTTGCGTGCGCGCCAACGGCTTTTCAACAAGAATATGCTTTTTTGACTCAAGAGCTGCAATTGCGACCTCGGCATGGGTGAATGTTGAAGTGCAGATATCAACACCGACAATATCCTCTTCCGTCTTCAGCATCGTATCAAGATTATCGTACCAACGGGGGATTTCGTATTTCTTTGCAACGAACTCTGCTTTGGAGCCATCGTAATCACACACCGCTACAATTTCTGCATCGGGAAATTTTGAAAGAATGGGAAGGTGAATTGTTTGGCCTATCGTACCAAGTCCAACAACTGCAATGCGGGTTTTTTCCATGTGGGGGTGCGTAACTTATGTTGTGATTAACTCAAGCGCGGATTTACCATGTTTTGACGAAAGAAATTCTTTTACCACTTCTCCAATGCCAACGCTATTCAACCTGAGCATGCTGTGAAGCTCATTCGGTGTCCCATGCTCGATAAACTGATCGGGAATGCCATGCGCTTTCACTGAAACGTGTGTGATCCCAAGCTTGCTGAGCGTCTCTAATACAGCCGAGCCGAATCCTCCTTGCACCGTTCCGTCCTCAACGGTAACGACGCTATCAAACCGTGAAGCGATGGATTGAATCATCGCCTCATCCACCGGTTTGACAAATCGTGCGTTAACGACCTCGGCTTCGATTCCATCCTTCGCAAGATTTTCTGCGGCTGCAACTGCATTGGGAACCATATTCCCAATGGCAAGAATTGCAACATCCTTGCCTGAGCGAACGGTCTCGGATTTTCCAATCTCCAACAACTTAAAGCCCTCACGTACCGGCACGCCAAGCGCATTCGCTCTTGGATAACGAAGAGCTATAGGACCTTGTTTATACTCAACCGCAGTGTAGAGCATATCACGCAGCTCTTGCTCGTCTTTGGGAGCCATGACAACCATACCTTGTACACAACGCAAATACGCAAGGTCTAACACTCCATGGTGCGTCGCTCCATCGGCTCCCACTAAGCCGCCACGATCAAGGACAAACACGACATGAAGATGTTGAATGGCGCAATCATGAATTAACTGGTCGTATGCACGCTGCAAAAATGTCGAGTAAATCGCTACGACGGGAATATATCCCTCTGTCGCCATACCTGCCGCAAATGTTACGGCATGTTGTTCGGCAATTCCGACATCGAAAAATCGTTCCGGCAGTTCTTGTTGAAGCAAGGTAAGCCCCGTGCCATCCGGCATTGCCGCCGTAATGCCGACAACGTTAGGATTTTGTTTGCATACTTCGACCATTGCTTTTCCGAAAATCGTCGTGTAGGCGGGCAGTTCGTTGGCTTTCTTCGGAGAAATTCCCGTGATCTTATCGAACGGTGTAACGCCGTGCAGACGTGTTGCTTCCTGTTCTGCAGGTAGATATCCTTTCCCTTTTTCCGTAATGATATGAATCAAGATGGGTCCGTTCATATCTTTTACGTGCTGGAAAATTTCGACAAGCTTCACAACATTGTGTCCATTAAACGGACCAAAATACCTAAATCCCAACGCCTCGAACAACATGCCGGGCGTAATGACGGCTTTAACGCCCTTCTCGACTTTTTGCGCGATGGTCCGCAACCGATCACCAAATGAATCCAACTTGCCCGTCAGCTCCCACACATTCGCTTTGAATTTATTGTAGGTCGGATGGGTAAGAACTTCGGAAAAATAATTATGAAACGACCAGAGCGTCGGATGAAGCGATGAGAGCGAGACCATCTGATTATCGTTAATCACGACAATTAAATTTTTCTTCAGAAGTCCGGCATTGTTCATTGCCTCGTACGCCATGCCGCCCGTGAGCGAGCCATCTCCCACAATAGCGACAACTTTATAGCTCTTCTTTGCAAAATCCCTCGCCGTTGCAATTCCTAAGGCCGCGGAAAGAGCTGTACTGGCATGGCCTGCGCCAAAAGCATCAAATTCGCTTTCCGAGCGTTTTAAAAAACCACTCAAGCCGTTCAACTGGCGCATGGTGTGCATTCTATCCTTGCGTCCCGTGAGAATTTTATGAGGATATGCCTGATGACCCGTATCCCACACTAATTTATCTTCCGGAGTATTGAAGGCGTAATGCAATGCCACAGCAAGCTCCACTGCTCCTAACCCCGCTCCAAAATGTCCGCCCGTTTTCGAAACACTATCAATGAGAAACTCACGCACTTCCCCGGAAATCGCCCGTAATTCTTTAACGCTAAACTTCCGCAAATCAGCAGGATAGTTTATTTTATCCAAATATTTAAAATGAATCTCGCTCATTCTGCATCCGAATCTGTTAATTGAAACTGACCGTTAATATCCTTTGTCAGTTTTTTGATTTTCAATTCTGTTGTCTTTAATTTTTCGCCGCATTCTTTCGCAAGTAGAATGCCCTCCTCGTATAACTCAACAGCTTCGTCAAGCGGAACGCTTCCTTGCTCAAGCGATTCGACAATTGCTTCGAGCCGTTTCAGGGAGTCTTCAAACGAATGTTTTGGGGATTTCTTTGAACTCATTCTTCAACCTTAGTTTTTACATCGCCATCATGAAATTGAACGGTGGCGCGGTCACCTTCATGCAAAACTTTAGCGCTTGCAATCACTCTACCATCTTTTCGGACTATCGTGTAGCCCCGCTTGAGAACTTTCTTCGGACTTAACGACTCTAAGCTATGCTGGATAGTTGCATAACGTTGATTCGTAAGCTGAAACACATGGGAAAATATCCGTGAAAGGCTTCTCTCAAGCTCATCAATTCTTTGTACTGACTCACGAAGGAGATCTTTTGGACGATTAAATGAATAACTCGCAATTAAATTTTGTATGCGATCTCGTAGCGATGAAATACGATCATCGACATTTCCCTGCATAGTATAGCAAATGTTCGCTATAATATCAATAAGTTCGGAGCGGTCCCGAACGACCATTTCCGCTGCTGCGGAAGGAGTTGGCGCACGCAAATCAGCGACAAAATCGGCGATGCTGAAATCAATCTCATGCCCCACTGCACTGATAACAGGAATTTTTGAATCATAGATCGCACGTGCAACAATCTCTTCGTTGAACGCCCATAAATCCTCCAGCGAGCCTCCGCCGCGACCAACAATGATAACATCTACATCGCCATAGGTATTCATATCAGACATTGCCGCTGCAATTTCTTCTGCAGCGCCCGCACCTTGCACGCGCACCGGTGCAAGTATCACTTCTAATGACGGGAATCTTCTTGAAAGCACGCTTCGAATATCTTGCAACGCCGCTCCCGTTTCTGAAGTAATGATGCCGATGTGCTCGGGATATTCAGGAATCGGCTTTTTATGCTCTTCATCAAACAAACCTTCATCGGAAAGTTTTTTCTTAAGCCGCTCAAACGCAAGTTGCAACTCGCCCACGCCCAGTGGTTGAAGCTGTTCCACATCTATCTGATAAGTTCCTCGAGGAGGATACACCGCAATTGCCCCGCGGGCAATGACCTTCATGCCGTCTTGCGGATCAAAAAGAAGATTCGCAACTCTGCTTCGCCACAGCGTTGCAGAAATCTGCGCCCCCTCATCTTTCAACGTAAAATAAATGTGGCCGGATGTGTGCCGCTTGAAATTCGATATTTCTCCTTGTATCCAAATCCTCGGAAACGATTGTTCAAGCGAAAATTTAATCTGCCGCGTAATTTCGGAAACTGTTAATATTTGTTTTTCAGAGGGCATTTTTTTAACCGCAAAGCCTGCCTGCCGTCAGGCAGGGACGCAAAGGAAAACTTGAAATTCTAATATCGAAATTCCAACCAACGATCTAATGAAAGTCCTTAAAACTATAGCCTTTAAAACTATTAAGTTTTTCTCCGCGAACTCTGCGTTCTCCGCGGTAAATATCAGATATTGAATAAAGATACCCAAAGATGCCGCAACATTCAATAAAACAAGTGCGGGGAGATAATGTCCGCGAGTATCCCTGCCTGCGGCAGGCAGGCGCCCAATCCGCTTAATCCGCGTCTGTTCTTGTCTTTCAATCCACTCTTGGCTATATTAGTTTTAACAGATAATCATTCTACCATATTCAAAGAAGAACCTATGACAGTTGACGTTTTGGCGATTGGCGCACACCCCGATGATATTGAGCTTACTTCCGGCGGCACAGTTGCAAAATTAGTAAAACAGGACTACAAGGTAGCTTTAGCCGAATTGACTCAAGGAGAGATGGGCACACGCGGCACAAAAGAAATTCGTGCAACAGAATCGGAAGAGGCAAGAAAAATCCTCGGCGCGGTCGCTCGGCGGAATTTACTTATTCCCGACGGTAACATCGAAATCAATCAAACCAACCTTTACAAGGTCATAACGCTGATACGGGAGCTTCAACCCAAGATTCTCCTCATCCCTCCTTCTGTGGAACGCCATCCGGATCATGTCCATACGCATCAGCTTTGCAAGGAAGCATGGTTCTATGCCGGCTTGGAAAAAATTCAAACCGCACTGAGTGGAGCTCCCCAAACTCCCCACCGTCCTCATCATTACTTTGAATACATGCAGTGGCACGAGTTTCAACCGTCATTTATTGTTGATATATCCGATACGATGGATATAAAAATGGCGGCTATACGTGCTCACGCTTCCCAGTTTCATAATCCCCATAGTAAGGATTCCGAGACGAAACTTAGTGATCCCGGCTTCCTCAACCGAATCGAAAATGGCGCTATGTATTACGGCAAGCTCATCGGAGTAAAATATGGCGAGCCGTTTTACTCTTGGTCACCGTTTGGCGTTGGCAATCTATTTGATTTGGTGCTGGCAAAGGGATAGACGGAAAAAATTTCCTCTGATAACAAATATCCCGCAAAATTGAGTCCCCGTTCAATCCGCAATTACCTTGGACTTAACCGCAATGTGACGGTTCTCGCCATTAGTGTGTTTGGCTTGGCGCTTGGCGAAGAACTGTGGCAAGCGTACCTTCCTAAATATCTTGCAACGCTTGGTGCAAGTGGAATTGTCGTAGGACTGTTCTCCTCATACAAAGACTTGTTGGACGGACTGTACCAATATCCGGGTGGATGGATCAACGATAAGTTTGGCAGAAAAAATGCACTGATGGTATTTACTTTGATTGCGATGTCCGGCTACGCCGTGTATGCGCTCGCTCCGCACTGGGCATTCCTTTTTTTGGGTCTAACGTTAGTAATGGCGTGGAAAGCCGGTGCATTTCCGACAACCTTTGCCGTTATCGGAGAGGCACTGCCGCAAGGTAAACGCGCAATTGCGTTTAGCGTGCAGTCCATACTTGTTCGATTTCCGCGTGTTATCGGTGCACCGTTAGGCGGGCTATTGATTGTTGGTTTGGGAATGAACTTCGGCATTCGGATCGCATTCGGCATTACACTTGTGCTCGCTGCACTCGTCCTGCTTACTCAATGGCATGGCTATCGTGAAACTCTCTCACACGAGAATTCTTACTCAGAGTCATCGGCGGTGGGGATATTTCGTCAAATGCCGAAAACGCTTAAACGACTTCTCTTGGCGGAGCTTCTTGTCCGCATCGGCGAAGGAATTGCCGCCGCTTTTATCATTTTGTATGTCACCAATATTTTAAATTTTTCCGTGTCAACGTATGGCATGCTCTATGCGATTCAACAAACAGTTGCAATTTCATCCTACATTCCATCGGGTAAGCTTGCCGACATGACGGGACGAAAGCCCCTTATCGCATTGACCTTTTTATTTTTCGCCCTCTTTCCATTAGCGGTGCACCTTTCGACCTCATTAGGAGCGCTTATTGTCGCATTTATTATAGGTGGGATGAAAGAAATGGGCGAGCCCGCGCGCAAATCGTTTATCGTAGATATGGCTGACCCGAACCAACGCGGACGCGCAGTAGGAATTTATTACACAATCAGAAATCTTCTTGTCGTTCCTGCGGGGGCAATCGGCGGAATTCTTTGGGAACAATCGCCGCATTTGCCCTTACAAGTTGCGTTTGTTGTCGGAATATGCGGGCTTTTTGTTTATTTGTTCAGCTCAAAAAATGAAGCGATGCCACTCCCTCTTGTTCAATAATTTCTCATTTAGAACAAAAATCAAAAATATTTCCCAATTTTAGAGCCCGTTTACCTTCCCGTATTGCATTTAACTCTCTTTTTCCATATTTTTGTTATGGTACTAAATTTGTTTAGATGAAACTAATTGATAAGCTTATACGTTACTATACAAGCTATGTCGCACAAACTTCCTAAAATAACGGTTTCAATAGCGCTGATTGCAGTGTTTGCGCTGTTCAATGTCGGGGTTCCGATTGTGAAATATCTTTGCCCGATGATGAGTGCAGAAAATCCCACGTGCGATATGCCCGCAACCGCCAAAGACGCAGCGATTGCTTTTTCCCAACAAATGCCAAACTGCTGCGCTAAATATATCATCGCGGAACGTAACACGACGCCTTACTTAAGCATTGAGAAAT
>JACQBK010000007.1 GCA_016194505.1 Ignavibacteriales bacterium
CATCATCGCTTCTTCAATCGCATGCTGAACATCCGCCATCATCTCCTTCTGACCTTTCACATCTCCCTCTTGCGACAGCGTTTTGTAGCGCTCCAGCCCCGTGCGGATAATGTTGGCACATGAGCCTCGTTGCTTATCGCATGCGGAAATGGCGCCATCAATGTTTCCCTTGTTGATTTCTTGGGTAACATTCTTCAAAAAGATTGTCAAAGGACCCCTGCCTTGCGCCTTGCGCAACGAGAAAATTCTTTCAACAATAAAGGTCGTTACCATGATGGTCAAGGTAATCAATGCGATAACAAGATAACCACCGTCTTGAATAAACTGGGGCAACATATAAAAATAGATGACCAACGATAAAGCGAGCGCCACAATAAGCAGTGTGGTGATAAACACAGATTGTTTCATGAGATTGTACTCCTTTTAGTTAAGTGGTATATTTAATTAAAATTTTTCACCGCTACATCGCGCGTTTCTTCGACATCAAACACACTGGAAAGCCGCGTGATGACAAAAACATTTTGTACGCCTTTTCCCATATTGCAGAGCTTAATTTTTCCCTGCGACTTCGAATACATTGCATGAATCCCCACCAACGCGCCTATGCCCGAGCTGTTGATATAGGTAACACCTCCGAGATCAAGAATAAGCTTCCTGTTCCCTTGCTCAAGAAGATCGTGGGCTTTCGTCTTCAGCTCGTCCGTTTCTTCCCCGCCAATTAACGAGCCACGCGGTTCAAGGACAGCAATTTCAAGGTTGTTAATTGTAGAAAGTTTTGTTGCCATACTACCTCCTTCGCATTGGGGAGTTCATACTGGTTTTTCAACGTAGAGTGATTTTTCTCTATAAAAAAGCGGGCAATCATTATGCCATTAAATTGTGCCGTTAGCAGTTCAAATTAAGTGTATTTTATAGCTTTATGGTTGCGATTGTATGACGTGCGTGGCAAAAATACACGGCAAAAAGCGGAAATCAATAAAAAACCATATAACTAATTGATATGCAAGGGGTTGGACGGTGAGGAGGAAATCCTCGTAAAATTTTTACTATAGATTATATTTCTTTCGCTTGTTAAGAAGGGTCTTGCGGTCAACCCCCAAAATTTTCGCCGCCTCATCATAATCCTTGGCGTGCTGAAGAATTCGCTTGATGTGAAGCCTTTCGACTTCTTCCAGCGAATGTGAATTGCTCGTCTGTTCAAGAGCCGCGTGCAGCTCTTCGGGCAAATGTTCAAGCTCAATGACCCCTTCCGGCGCAAGGATGACTGCCCGTGCAATAACGTTTTCCAGCTCGCGCACATTGCCGCTCCACCGATACGTCCGAAGAGCTTTCATCGCTTCAGGGGAAACATCCGGAGGCGCCCCTTTGACAAACTTGGCGATAAAATGCTGAACCAAGAGCATAATATCTTCCGGGCGCTCGCGCAACGGCGATAATTTCAATCTGACTGCATTGAGGCGATAGAACAAGTCTTCGCGGAGCGTTCCTTCTTTCAAGGCTTCTTCGAGATTACGGTTGGTTGCCGCAATGATGCGTACATCCACTTTGCGCGATTCACTCTCTCCAACCCGTTCAAACTCTCTGCTTTGCAACACGCGGAGAAGTTTCGCCTGAATGCCGGATGAAAGCTCCGCTATCTCATCGAGAAAAATCGTTCCCCCATCGGCAAACTCGAATCTTCCCTGCCGGTCTTTTACGGCGCCTGTAAAGGATCCCCGCACGTGGCCGAATAATTCGCTTTCTAATAATTGCTCGGGCAAAGCGGCGCAATTCACTTTGACAAACTGTTTCTGGGCGCGGGGACTTCGCTGGTGGATAAACTGAGCGAACAATTCCTTCCCCGTCCCGCTTTCTCCTTCAATCAAAACGGAGATTGTGCTTTCAGCGATTTTTGCGGCAAGGTCGAGCTGGGCGAGCATCTCGCGGTTTCGGGTGATGATCTCTCCGGACCCGCGTGACGATGCGAGCTGTTTTCGCAAATCCCGCACCTCGCGCGCCAGCTGATGATACTCCCATGCTTTTTGGGCAAACAGTTGAAGCTCTTTAAAATCGAACGGCTTTTGCAAATAGTGGTATGCGCCTTTTTTCGTCGCTTCAATGGCGCTATCAATCGAGCCATGGGCGGTAATAATGATGACGGTGACTTCCGGCGAAAATTTTTTTATTTCCGCCATCACCTCCATGCCGTCAATGGGTCCCATTTTTAAATCAACGAAGGCGAGGTCGAACGACTCTTTGCGAACAGCTTCAAGCGCCTCTAGAGGCTTGGAAAAAAGATGAGTGCGAAAACCGATCGCTTCGAAACAGATGCCGATGGTTTTCAGGACGTTCGGCTCATCATCAACAACAAGGACGTTTGGTTTTGGAGATTCCATTTATGAAGTTTTTGATTGCGGAATGGTAAAGAAAAATACGCTGCCTTCGCCCACCGCGCTTTCGACCCAAATTTTGCCGCCGTGGGCTTCAACAACCTCTTTGGCAATTGCCAACCCCAAGCCGACACTCCCCGGCGTTGCATCGGTAGGTTGTTTCACTTGAACAAATTTATCAAAAATTGTTTCCTGCACGTCGGCGGGAATTCCTCTGCCTGTATCGGAAACCGAAATTTTAACGCCGCCATCCGCACGTTGGGCTTTGAGAATAACTTTGCCGTTGGCCGATGTGTAGCGAACCGCGTTGCTCACAAGGTTTGTAATAACCCACGAAAGCTGTTGCCGATCGCCCGGCACATTGGGAAGCCCTTCGGGCATATCGGCTGCCAATTCAACGCCTTTGTCGCGAAATTGAATCCTTAACGGTTTTAAGGCTTCATCCACAAGGCGTTTGATATCAACCATTTCCCGCTTAAGCTCGTACTTGCCCGATTCGAGCCTGGAAAAATCAAGCAATTCTTTGACCATCTTCGTCAACCGCTCACAATCGTCTTTTATGGTAACAAGCAAATCCCGCTGGCGGAAATTAACTTTGCCCAACACCTCTTGCGAAAGAATATCAATCGCCATATTGATCGAGGTGAGGGGCGTGCGGAACTCGTGGGAGACCGTCGCCATAAACTCGGATTTCATACTATCGAGGTTCTTAAAGCGGGTAACATCCTGAAGCAAAATCACCACGCCCTGCACGTTGCCATGTTCATCAATAATTTTTGTCTGTCGGGGCCTAAAATAAAGCATTGCGCCCCCTTGCTGGATGGAAAGCAGCAGCTCCTGCTGACTGGATTCCTCTTGTGCTTTATCGCGGGGACTCAACGCACGTAACCAGCGCTCGTCTTTCACAAGGCTTTGGAGCGGTCTCCCTTGCCAATCGTTTCCTGAAATCCCCAGCATCTTTTCCGCCGCTTGGTTCATAAGGATAAGGTGGTCTTCTTCATCCGTCATAAGAACGGGATCGGGCATGCTTGCCACGATAGCTTCGGATTTTTTCTTTTCAGCAATAAGCTGATGGATATTGAGTTCTTCGTATTCCCGTAAGCGTTCGGTCATTTTGTTGAACTCTTGGCTCAGCTCGCCGATTTCATCATCGGTTGTAATGTCAATTTTTTGGTTCAAATGTCCCTGACTGATGCGGCGAACCGATTCCGTTAATTTTTCCGCCGGCTGAAGAATCGTGCGCGTAAACCTGATACTGGCGATCACGCTCAATACAATGGAAGCTAATGAAGTAAAAATGATCGTGAGCGCAGCATTTTCCGTGGTTTGTTTAATACTCGTTTCCGTTTGAGCCATTGCTTCTTGATTTACTTCAAGCAAATGAAAGCATTGGTCTCTCAACCTTTGTGCAATGGGGCGAACAATATATTTTTGATAGCTTTGTGCTATCAACCGTGTCTTCTTCGATTGAACAAGTTGAAAGAGAGAATCGGAAGCCTGCAAATACGCTCTGTAGGTTACGAGAATGCTATCGAGAACTTTATCCTGAAGAGGAAACGTTACTCTTTTTTTTGATTCCTCGTACCAATGGAGAAAACGGTCTCTACTATCGTTAAAGTACGAACGATATAATTCCGATTCGCCAATCGTTCTGGGCAGTTGAAAATATTCGTCAATCATACTGGAAAGCTGGGAGTGTTCCTGCTCTTCAAGCGCTTTGACCATGTTTTCCGCTGTGAGCGCGCTTTGGTTGGTCTCTCCCGTAATGCGACCGACGGAGTTTCCAAGCTCGGCAAAATTATAAATAGCCAACGCGCTCGTTATTAAGCTAATCATCACGAGCACAAAATAGCCTAAACCAATTTTATAACGCAGGCTCTTCATAATATATTAAGTTATCGCTTTTTCATCCGAAAGGCAAAGTAGTGGAAACCGGAGAAAAATGAAGAAAAATTATAATGATTTTGACAAAAGAAACTGTTTTCTTATAAGAACCATCTTTCACAACACTACACTCTTCGATACGTGGTAAAAACCGTCGTAACTAAAATAAGCGCTACACAGATAAAGTCTTATCTCGCCGAATTTCA
>JACQBK010000008.1 GCA_016194505.1 Ignavibacteriales bacterium
GCTTGGGCTTTTGCAGCTAAAGCTAAATGTAATTAAGGTTATTGGAACGAAGAGAAACGACTGGCGCAGGTTCATCAATAGCAACCCCCTGAAAAAATAATATACGGTATTGATCTGTATTCGCAATTTACAACCGTTAATTTGATTTGTCAAGTAAAAAGTTCATTTGTATTCTCAATTCTTGAGGGTTATTCCTTTAAGCAAGCACCCGCTGAAAACAACTCCACCCATCATCTTGTATCTCCGCAATTATTTTCGTACATTAAATACCTTTGCAAAGAAAACCCATAACTGGAGCAATAGATGAAGCGAACATTTCAACCACATAATCGTAAACGAAAGAACACGCACGGGTTCCGTGCCAGAATGGCAACGAAAAACGGACGCAAGGTGTTAAGCCGCCGCCGTGCAAAAGGTCGTCACCGCCTTTCGGTGAGCAGCGAGTAACAAAAACAATCCAAGTGATTTCGGTGCGGTCAACACTGCACAACGTGCTGAACGCCGCCCAGCGCAACAGGACGAAACGCCTCTTACGCGAGGCTTATAGGCAAAACAAACATGTGCTCCAAGCAGGCGATGTTTCAGGCAAAGACGTTCAAATTATATTCTTGCAAACAGCGCGCCAAACAAGCAAGCCCGCCCGAACGCCACAGGCGGGCAAGAACACAATGCGCTTTTCAGAAATTGAGCAGACGATGAGAACCCTTCTTTCCGAATTACGGTTACGGTTGTAGAGGATGCGATGAGCGTTATTCTGACAAATCTTATTCGGTTGTATCAAGCCCTGCTATCCCCAATCCTACCCTTTAACAATTGTCGGTTTTACCCGTCGTGCTCGGAATATTCTCTTGAGGCAATTCAAAAACATGGCGCTTGGAAAGGCACGATTCTTACAATCAAGCGTATCGCCCGATGCCACCCATACCACAAGCATAGCGGCTATGACCCGGTTCCATAATACATTTTTTTATAAGCGATAAGGGCAACACATGGATCGTCAAGCAATACTCGGCTACGTACTGATATTTATTCTGCTCATCGCCTGGATGTGGATGAGCACGCCCCCGCCCGCTAAACAAGCGGCGCAAAAAGCCGCTCCAACCCAAATACAGGATTCCGTTAAAACACCTCAACCCAAGCAAGCAGCAGAGGAAAAACAAGCCAAGCCGAGCGATCCGTACGGCAAGTTTTTCTCCGAGCGCGCCCAGGGGCAGGAAAAAATCCTTACCATTGAGACGGATTTGTTCAAAGCGGAAATCACAAACAAGGGCGGCTTGATAAAAACGTGGCAACTGAAGAAATATACTACCTGGGACGACCACCCCGTTCAGTTAGTGGATTATCAAAAATCAGGCGATTTTAGCCTGCTTTTCACCACTTCTGACGGCAGGCTGATAAACACGCGGGACCTTTATTTTGACCTGCCAGCTAACGCTTGGGGGGAAAAGAAGCTCACAGAGGGTGAAGAATTTTCGCTCAACCTCGTTCTCCCCGCGGCGAACGGCGGCAAGATTATAAAACGACTGCACTTCAAAAACGGCGAGTACGGGTTTGACGCCGAGATACAATTTCTCAACGTTGCCGACGTAATCGTGAACTTCGAATATCAAGTCGTTTGGGAAAGCGGCTTGCGCTATGCCGAGCACAACAGCGCGGACGAATCAGGATTTGCGTATGCGCACGCCTACGCCGGAAAAGAGCTTACCGAAATTGATGCGACGGATTTTGACACACCCCACAAGAAAGAACTCTCCGGGACGGTTGATTGGGTCGCTACGCGCACAAAATATTTTGCCCTTGCCATCATACCGAAAGCGGGGACAAGTGACGGAGCGTATCTCGAAGGCAACAAGCACCACATGCCCGACAAGGGCCAAGTAGAAACCTACACCATCGCGGTGCGGATGCCGTTCAAAGGCGGCGCCGATGAAACCGGGTCGTTTAAAATATTCCTCGGTCCCGTTGACATCCACCTTCTGAAAACCTACAACGTCGGTCTTGACCAGATCATTGCGTTGGGATGGACGTGGCTCATCAGGCCTATTTCCGAATACGTTATGCTTCCCCTGCTCAGCTTTATTCATTACGTACTACCCAACTGGGGAATAACTATTATCGTTTTTTCCATCATCATAAAAATTGCCCTGCACCCGCTCACAAAGAGCAGTATGAACTCGATGAAAAAAATGCAGGCGCTTCAGCCGATGATGGAAGAAATAAAAGAAAAGTACAAAGACGATCCGCAGAAGATGAATATGCAGGTTATGAATTTGTACAAGGAATACGGGGTCAATCCCGCCGGAGGGTGCTTGCCCCTGGTGTTGCAGTTCCCGATTTTAATTGCACTTTTTAACGTTTTTCGAGCCACCATCGAGCTACGCCACGCCAGCTTTGTTTGGTGGATTAACGACCTTTCCATACCGGATAAAATTTTCAGCCTGCCGTTCGAGATTCCATTCTTTGGTGTGAGAGATGTCAGCGGACTTGCGCTCCTGATGGGTATTACCATGTTCGTCCAGCAGAAAATGAGCGTTAAAGACCCGCGCCAAAAAGCGATGATCTGGATGATGCCAATTATGATGACGCTGTTGTTTATGGGTTTCCCGTCGGGATTGAACCTGTACTATTTCGTGTTCAACATTCTCTCCATCGGCCAGCAGATGATCATCAACCGCAACTCGGACAAGGAGCCGCTGAGAAAAGTCGAGCCGAAGAAAAAAGGTCAAGGCGGCATTTTTGGCATGATGCCCAAAGAGCTGACGAAGTTTGGAAAGAAAAAGTGAACAAGACGGTAAAATGTTAGATGTGAGATGAGCCGGAGGCTTAACCTGTCCCGCATTAGCGGGATGCGCCTCTCCCGCCCTAGGCGAGTTCGGCGCAAGTAAGAAGTAGGGGCGTATTGTATACGCACGCCGCAAAGTTTTTTTGGGTAGAATTGAATCCACTGATTATGCACTACACAGCAAGAACTGATGGCAAGCGGCAAATAACGGGCCACGTTTGATAAAGAAATCAATACATGAATTACGAAATCCTTGTTGAACAATTCTGCACTCCTCCCCAACAGGAAGATACCGATTTTGACAGAAAGGCTTTTGCGCAGGCACAACTCTTGGATATTGAGTTCGAAGATCGGATACTGAAATGCTATTCTATGGGTACCGGACAGGATGTTTTACTGGTCCATGGATGGAATTCCCGCGCCAGCCATATGGCGCTGCTTGCCCGATACCTCGTAAACAACGGATTTCATGTCATAGTTTTTGACGGACCAGCGCATGGGTATTCCAGAAGAAGAGAACAGAAAGATATGTCTAACATGTTCGAATTCGGCAGAGCCGTTTCATGCGTTGCGAAAAACATGGGCAATATTTATGCTGTGATCGGTCATTCCTTCGGAGCAACGGTAGCGGCATTTATTACGGCGGGTACGGGGCTTCTATCCGAATACCGGATTGCAGCGGAAAAACTTATTCTCATCAGCGCTCCGGAAAGTGTATCGCGGATCATCGAAAATTACAGCAGGAACAGGAACGAAATGGATGCGATGACCGAACTCACACAAAGCCTGGAACGTGTTTTTGACTTCAAGGTATCCGATTACACCCTGTCTTTGGCACTAAAACGTCTGGATGCCAGGATCCTAATCATTCATGACGAGCAGGATGAAGAAATACCGGTTTCTGTTGCGCTGAGGTTGAAAGAGACAAGTGAAAGATCCAAGCTGGTGTTGACCAGAGGCTCCGGTCATCAAAAAATATTGATAAACCGAGATATGCTGAATGCGGTGAGAGAATTTCTATCTGTATAATCAACGAATTGTGATTGGTTGTAGTTTGCCTTTCCCACCACAAATATTTATGTTTAAAAAGGCAGGATCCCGTACAACCTGCCTGCCGCAGGCACGGCGGGACAAAAGTTTTTTTGGGTAGAATTGAATCCGTCTGATCAACCACAGCTGTATAAAATTGATACCCGTCCTATTTTGCCAGGACATTTGAAACCCTTAGCGCCTCCCCGGCTGTCGTCCTTTCGTGGAATTTTCGCTGAGGCAGTTGCATGGCAAAATCGTAATGCACAAATATCATCATCAAATGAGGAGTAAACATGAAACGCTTTCGTAGAACTGCGTTTTTCATTGTTTTCGGCATCGCAGGGTTGAATGCCTTGTTATGCCAGCAAGTGTTTGAGGTAAACCTGAACGACAGGTCGGGCGATACGTTTAAAGTCACGTTGTATCCCAAACAGTTATCGGCATCGAACAACGTCTTTCAATTTGCATCGACAGCCCCGGGAACGTACCAGGTAATGGATATTGGCAGATTTGTCCACGATTTCAAGGCTTTCGGCAATTCGGGGAACGAAGTGCCGACAGAACACATATCAACCAATCAATGGACGATCTCACGCCCGACAGACGTCAGAAAAATTACTTATACGGTGGAGGATATGTGGGACGCCAAAGTCGACAAGAACAGAGTGTATTCCATGGCGAGCACGACGATCTCTGATGATTTTGTGATGATAAATGGTCAAGGTGTTTTTGGATATTTTAACGGTATGCAGTCGGAGCCGATTAAGATAAAGTTAGATTACCCGTCGGAGTGGAAGCTCGGCACCGCGCTTGAAAAAGGTCTGGATGGCTATTACGAAGCCGAAAATTTTGATAAGGTTGTTGATTCTCCTTTCTATCTGGGAAAACTGACGACGGCAACCACAGAAGTCGGTGGTGCGAAGATAGGCGTGTATTTGTATTCTCGGACGGGGCTTATAACGGCAGACGACATGCTCGCCTCTTTGAAAGCTATTCTCAAAGCAGAATCCGATTTTACAAAAGGTCTCCCGGTCGATCGTTATGTATTCCTTTTCTATTTCGGCAATTTTGATGCCGGCGCGTGGGAGCATTCTTACAGCTCAGAATATGTTATGAAAGAGGACACGCTAAAGCCCTCGTTTGTCGCAAAAATTAACTCCGTTGTCGCTCATGAATTCTTTCACATTAATACCCCACTAAATATCCACAGCGAATTGATTGAACGCTTCAATTTTGTGAAGCCGGTAACGTCCAAGCATCTCTGGCTCTATGAAGGCACAACCGAATGGGCTGCAAACATGCTGCAATTGCGCGCCAGCCTAATCCCGCTCGACCAATATTTGCGGGTATTACAGAGTGAGCTTAGCGCTAATGACGGCTACAACCAAAACCTGAGCCTAACAGATTTGGGTGTCCACTCGACAGAAATGCAGGACGAGTATCCAAATATTTACCAGAAAGGAGCTTTCGTGAGCACCCTGCTTGACATTCGATTACTCGAACGTTCTCACGGAAAAAAGGGATTGCGGGAATTACTCATCGAGCTGTCAAAGAAATTCGGCAAGGAGCGATCATTTAGCGAGGAGGAGTTCTTCAATCAGTTGGGTGCAATGACGTACCCCGAAATAGGCGACTTTTTTGACCGCTACATCAAGGGATCGGAAAAATTACCGGTGAAGGAATATTTCGGCCAACTGGGGATCGATTACCAAGAAAAAACCGACGTTGACAGCAATAGAACCTCGATGGGGATAATCTTGAGACCGGCGGGGAACATGCTTGGAGTAAAAGCGGTGTACGAGGATTCAAAGTCAGGGCTGATGAAGGGAGATATCATTATGAAGATCGATACCACCGTTCTCACATTTCAGAATGCGGGAATGCTCTTCGGCCGTTTCGCGGCTATGAAACCCGGAAACACCGTAAGAATGACAGTGAAACGCAAGGATAAAGAAGTTGAGGTAGCGTGCGTGCTTACGCCACGCGTAACGCGGCATAAATTTACAGTAAATCCCAATGCGTCCCCCGAACAACTACAACTGAGAGAAGTATGGATGAAAAACATGTGATTACAGCTCTCATGGAACCTAAGAGGGCGCCGATAGATTTCAAAATACCGCTTAATATGAATTATAGTTGTGGGTTGTTTTTCCCAGTACAACTTTTTTAATTAAGCGACGGGATCCCGTACAACCTGCCTGCCGCAGGCACGGCGGGACAAAAGTTTTTTTGGGTAGAATTGAATCCAGTTTCTTGTGTTCTCGTAACGATATAAAAGGAGTTGTGATTTGCTTTCAGAAGTTTTTTTGGGTAGAATTGAATCCAGTAAACCAGAGTGCTGGCTATGACATTTACGAGTTGTGATTTGCTTTCAGAAGTTTTTTTGGGTAGAATTGAATCCAGTTAAAGTTCTTGACTTGCCTCAATTCCGAATGTTGTGATTTGCTTTCAGAAGTTTTTTTGGGTAGAATTGAATCCAGTCTTGATGTGTTCGCATGGTGGATTCTTGCCGTTGTGATTTGCTTTCAGAAGTTTTTTTGGGTAGAATTGAATCCAGTATAT
>JACQBK010000055.1 GCA_016194505.1 Ignavibacteriales bacterium
AATTGACCGCTCTGCCTGAATCGCTCTCAAAGCTCCAAAACCTCACATCGCTTTCTGTGAGTTACAATGAGTTGACCGCTCTGCCTGAATGGCTCTCACAGCTCCAAAACCTCACATCGCTTTCTGTGAGTCACAATAAATTGACCGCTCTGCCTGAATGGCTCTCAAAGCTCCAAAACCTCACATCGCTTTCTGTGAGTTACAATAAATTGACCGCTCTGCCTGAATCGCTCTCACAGCTCCAAAACCTCACATGGCTTTCTGTGAGTCGCAATAGATTAACTATTCTCAACATACTCGAATTAAAAAGATTGCGATGGCTTGATACAAGCGATAATCCACTTGAAACTCCACCATTAGAAGTGGCGGATAAAGGCATAGAAGCGATCCATGATTATTTCCGTCAACTTGAAACAAAAGGCGAAGATTATCTCTATGAGGCTAAGCTGCTGATTGTTGGTGAAGGGGGAGCAGGAAAAACAACACTTGCAAGGAAAATTGAAAATCCCAACTATAAACTCCAAAATAACGAGGAATCAACAAGGGGGATTGAAATTAACCAGTGGCAATTTCCGCTGAAACAAGGGCGAACCTTTCGGATGAATATTTGGGATTTCGGAGGGCAGGCAATTTACCATGCTACTCATCAATTTTTTCTTACAAAGCGATCTCTCTATGTCTTAGTTGCTGACATGCGCAAGGAAGATACTGACTTCTATTATTGGCTCAATGTGGTAGAGCTCTTAAGCGATAACAGTCCCGTCTTAATCATCAAAAATGAACAACAAGATCGTCATCGCGAAATTAATGAACACCAATTGCGCGGGCAGTTCACAAACCTTCGGGAAATACTGACAACGAACTTAGCAGACAATCGAGGTTTGAATGAAGTCATTGAGAAGATTAAATATTATATATCCAATCTATCACATATTGGATCTCGGCTTCCCAAAACATGGGTTAATGTACGAGAGGCATTGGAACGAGACTCGCGCGACCACATCAGTTTTGAGGAATATTTGAGTATTTGTGAAAATAATGGCTTTACCGAAAAAAATTACAAGCTTCAACTGAGCGGTTACTTACACGATTTAGGAGTTTGCCTGCATTTTCAGGAAGATCCAATATTAAAAAATATAGTAATTCTTAAACCGGAATGGGGCACTGATGCTGCCTACCGAGTGCTAGACGATAAGAGCGTTATAAGTTATTTAGGGCATTTCAATAAGGCAGACCTTGCAGCCATTTGGAGTGAATCAAAATATGCCAACAAACATGATGAATTGTTGCAATTGATGATGAAGTTCAAGTTGTGCTACAAAATTCCGCGAACCAACAACGCCTTCATCGCCCCACAGTTATTGAGTGAAAATCAACCTGCCTATCCATGGAATGAACAGAACAACATTATTTTACGATATACCTATGAATTTATGCCAAAGGGTATCCTCACCCAGTTTATTGTCGCTACACATCACTTGATTGCCGATCAAGCATGTGTTTGGAAAAGCGGGGTCGTTTTAGAAAAAGATAAGACAAAAGCAGAAATCATTGAGCACTACGGTAAGCGGGAAATTAGGATACGCGTTGCCGGTTTGCACAGAAAAGAATTGATGGCGATTGTCATGTATGAATTTGACAACATTCATAACTCCTATAAACAATTAAAGTGCGACAAACTTATTCCTTGTAACTGTGCGGAGTGCAAAAACAATCAAAATCCGTATTTTTATCCCTTTGAGGATTTACAGAATTTTTTGGAAACCCGAAAACAGAATATACAATGTCGAAAAAGTGCTGAAATGGTAAATGTACTGGAATTAATTGATGACGTAATCGACATAATGCAATTTCCTGAAAAGGAAGAGGAACCCACAGGTGGAATCATAATCGGGAATGTAGAAAAAATGATTCTTCAACAATCAAAGAGTGGAGACAATATTATGGCTACTAGTATTGAAAAAAAACCTGCTGTCAAAAGTCCCTGGGCAAATGGATCATTTTATCTGTTTGTTTTTGTGGTCGTTATTTCCGCATTGGGGGTATTGTCAAATAGTGTTCCATTGTATGCATTGCCTCTTATCCTAATAGCCGGAATTCTCTTTGTCCCAATCATTGGCGCACTTCAACTCAAACAAGATGAGCATTTGTCAGATAAATCATTCGTGGAATTGATGAAAATAACAATCAGTCAACTGCCCCTCATTGGAAAAATGGCCAGAAAAAAACCTTAAATGAAAATTGAGACTTACATCATTTTTTTCTACTTTGAGTTCGATGACGCACCAATCTAACCCAAAGATTATTTTCCCTTATTGCAGTATCTAAACCGCGATGGCAAATCCAAAAACGATATTTGTTACGGGCGCAACGGGCTTTATCGGAACGAAGCTTGTGAACGAGCTTGTCCGGCAAGGGCATACCGTCCACGCGCTCTCGCGCGGCACGAGCAATACGGACGGGCTTTCGCACGAGCGCATCAAGCTTGTCCGGGGCGATATTTTGGATCGCGAATCCTTGAAGAAAGAAATGGATGGGTGTTCTCAGGTATTTCATCTCGCGGCATACGCAAAAAATTGGTCGCCGGTAAAGACGGCGTTCTTCCAACAAAACGTGGAAGGGATGAAAAACGTTTTCGAAGCGGCAAAAGAATCAGGCATCGAACGGGTTGTGTTCACGTCAACTATTGTTACTTTCGGACCGACCGCGCCCAATGTTATCGGCAACGAAAAGATGGCACGCATAACGGAGCGATATTACACGGAGTATGAGGAAACCAAAGCTCTTGCTGAGAAGGAAGCGCTCATGTATGCAGCACAGGGGTTCCCCGTTGTTATCGTCAACCCAACGCGCGTGTACGGTTCCGGAAAACTGACGGAAGGAAACTCCGTCAGTCTCATGATCGATATGTACGATAAGGGGAAAGTTCCCGTTCTGCTGAACAATGGAAAAGACATCGGCAATTATGTGTTTGTTGACGATCTTGTACGGGGACATATCCTCGCAATGGAAAAAGGAACAATCGGCGAGCGGTACATCCTGGGGGGAGAAAACTCCTCGCTGAAGCACTTCTTTGAATTGGTTGACGCCGTAAGCGGAAAAAAACATTTCCAAATGAACTTACCGCCGCGTATCGGCATGCTGTATGGTGGATTCGAAAAAATGAAAGCGGAGTGGCTCGGCATCTATCCGCAGATTACACCGGGGTGGGTGGAAACGTTTTTGCAGGACTGGGCGTACTCGTGCGCCAAAGCCGAGAAAGAACTCGGTTACACCATCACCCCTCTTAAAGAGGGTATCCGCATCACGTATGAGTGGTTGTTGCAACAACGGAGAAAGCGCACGTGAAGAGATTCGAACAGTCCATATCGTTTGCCGGACTCTTCAACGGCGAAAACAAAAAACCTTCGCTTATTCTCCTTCTCACGCCGGTCATCCTTACGACCTACAAATACTATGGGACGAAACCCTTTTACCTCAGCCAATTATCACAAACATTTATTTTGTTCAACAACGTTGAATTAACAGCTGCGTTGTACACGTTCTTTTCCACGTTTGTACTGCTTGGGGTAATTCCTGCATTGATCGTAAAGTTCGTTTTCAAAGAGCGTCTCGCATCGTACGGTGTGCAGTTCGGAGATGTTAAATTCGGATTGAAGACATTCCTCATTCTTGCTCCCATTATGGTGCTTTCAACGTATCCTTCGGCGCACATGCCGCAATTCCTTGCCGAGTATCCGTTATACAAAGGGGCGGGAAGTTCAGCCGCCACGTTCCTGAACCATGCATTCGCATATCTTTTTTTCTATTTGGGTTGGGAGTTTTTCTTCCGGGGATTTATGCAATTCGGGCTTCGGGAAAAGCTTGGCGATTGGAATGCCATTCTCGTTCAAACGGCTCTTTCCTGCCTGCTGCACATCGGCAAACCCGACGGCGAGATTTACAGCTCGATTCTTGGCGCGCTTGTATGGGGCGTTATCGCTTTCCGCTCCCGCTCTCTTCTGTTCGTCCTTCTCATGCATTGGTTGCTCGGCGTATCGCTTGATTTCTTTATTTGCTTTGTCAAATAATCAAACCGCCAAGACGCCAAAAAAATCATTACGCACAATAAACTACTATGACCTCCAAAACTTTACAGATTGGCAAGTTGCATCTCCGGGCAACGGATGGCTTGATTCTTGCGACGCTTGCGTTGTTCAGTGCTCTTGCCCTCGTGTTCTTTGGCAGCGTTGAACAGTGGTGGATGCTGATCTTGAAAAACCTTGTTGTAGCGGGAATTTACATCGGGTTTATTTATTTTTCGCGAAACGTTACCCACAAATTTTTAAGATTTTTTCTTCGCGTAGCGGCGGTAACATTGACATACGCGTATCTGTTCGGAGCGGTAGATAAATTACAGCTTATCCTTCACGACCGCTGGCTGGATGAATACGTTCTCGATGGCGAGCAGTACCTCTTTGGCGTTCAGCCGACATTATGGCTGCAACATTTCACAACGCCCGCGTTGACCGAATGGATGATGTTCTCGTACGTCGTCTATGTCCCAATGTACCCCGTCCTCTGCGGCATTATTTACTTCTTGCGCGGCGAATTGCCGATGGAAGAATATTTCTTCACACTCGGCTTTACGAACATTTTATGCGATATCGGGTTTATACTCTTTCCCGTCGCCGGACCTATTGCAACGATCGGCCATCTCTATACTGTGCCGCTGAATGGGTATGTGTTTACCTATTTGGGAGAACTGATGCGCTCGCAGCTCCACTACATTGGAGGAACCATCCCAAGCCCGCATGCCGCTGCTGCAACAATCATGTGGATTATGGCGTACCGTTATCACCGTCCATCGTTTTATATCCTTACGCCCGTTATTTTCTCGTTGTATGCTTCCACGTTTTACGGTCGTTACCACTATGTTACCGATGCCGTTGTTGGTGTTGCCGTGGCGTTCCTTGCGCTCGCCCTTGTTCCATTGTTAATACGACTATGGGATAAAACTGCCGGAGAGGGCATCAAAAAAGCCCCCATTGCATAAACAATGGGCTCTACGATAATTTCTCAGCAGTCCGTTTTTTCTTCTTGATTTTCCCCGCCAAATACTGTAACATTTTAAAATCGTTTTTCACTACACCGAACCATGCTGACTATTCTTATAGACCATATACAATACACCCTGCAGTTGTTGCTTCAGCCCGATTACGTAACCCGTGATCTCTATGATTCACCCCGTCTGGGCACAGCGTTTCTTATGGTCACTTTTTATGCAATTCTTTCCGCGTTCAATTTTTTTCTTGAAAGTGTACTGACAACGCAAACCATCGGGGGCGGACTTATCATTGGTATGTTTTCCGGTTTCCTCGTGTACCTGACATGGATTTTTCTCTCCATCATATTTCATTTTGCGTCGGAGCTGCTTGGGGGATTAGGCGAATTCCCTCACGCATTGGGCTTCGTTGGAATTTCCGCCGCACCTCTTCTTGTGTTGTCTATCATTTCTATTGTATTAACGATCATACAAAATAAATTCTTTACGGATGACCCCAATCTTATCATAGGAAAGATACGTTTCTGTTTTTCCATTATTGGTATGCTCTGGGGCTGGCCCGGTATTTTGTGTTACTTTGGCATGAAACACGCCGAACGAGTAAAACCTTTGGTAGCGTTACTTGTTACCTTGGTTGTTTGCGTTGGATTCATTACCTACGAGATACTTGCTTCGGAGGTGTGGTAACCTTCCAGAATTAAAATTTCATTCATTTCACTTCGAGTGTCCACCATGAAAACCGTAAAAACCCTGCTGCTCTTCGGCGTAATTCTTCTTGCGTTCTCATGCCAACCTTCTGCTGAGGGACCGTTTGATGTGCTTATCCTCAATGGAAAAATTATAGACGGCACGGGCAACCCGTGGTATCAGGCGGATATCGGCATCAGCGGCGATAGGATTGTCGCCATCGGCAAATTAGCGGGGAAGAAAGCAAAGCGCACCATTGACGCGAGCGGCAAAATTGTTTCGCCGGGTTTTATTGACATGCTGGGGCAATCGGGCCGCGCGCTGTTGATTGATAACCGCGCGATGAGTAAAATTTCACAGGGCATCACTACCGAAATAACCGGCGAAGGCTCGTCCGTTGCTCCGGTGAATGAGAAAATTCTGCAAGAGTGGAAACCTTCGCTCGATAAATACGGCTTGAAGGTGAATTGGAAAGATTTTCAGGGATATTTTAAGCAATTGGAAGCCCACAAAACCGCAATGAATATTGCTTCAATGGTCGGTGCAACGCAGGTGCGCGCGTATGTAATTGGATACGATGACCGTCCGCCAACGCCGGAAGAGCTTGAACAGATGAAACAGCTTGTCCGGCAAGCGATGCAGCAGGGAGCGCTTGGCTTGAGCACGTCGCTTATTTACGCGCCGGCAACGTACGCGAAGACTCCGGAACTAGTGGAGTTAAGCAAAGTCGCTGCCGAGTACGGCGGACTGTATTTCAGCCACATACGGGATGAAGGAAAACGGGAGGCAGAGGCAATCTACGAAGCCGCCGATATCGGACGAGCGGCAAAGATCCCCGTCGAGATCTGGCATCTCAAAGCGGCAGGAAAGCAAAATTGGAAAACTATGACGCGCATCGTCGGTCTCATTCAACAACATAGGGATGAAGGGATTGACATGCGGGCGAACGTCTATCCGTATATCGCAAGTTCTAATGCTCTTGATGCGACACTCCCGGGATGGGTGCATGACGGGGGAACGAAAAAATTTCTCGAACGATTGAACGATATAGCAATCCGGGAAAAAATTAAAGATGAGCTTATAGGGAAAAATGTCGAGGAAGAATTTAACCCCGAAGGCATCATGATTGCCGGAGTAGAAAATCCCGAATTAAAACAATTCGAAGGAAAGCGTTTGACGGAAGTCGCCGCTGTTTGGAAAAAGTCCCCCGTTGATGCGCTGATGGATTTTATTCTCGCCGATTCGAGTAGGACGAGCAAAATCAATTTCTCGATGAATGAGGAAGATTTGCGCATCGCCATGAGCCAGCCGTGGGTGAGTTTTTGCACGGACGCAAGCGCAATCGCCGCCGATGGTCCCCTGAGTGACAGAAAGCCGCATCCCCGCGCCTACGGCAGTTTCCCGCGTGTGCTTGGCAAATATGTTCGCGAAGAAAAATTGCTTTCTCTTGAAGAGGCAATCCGCAAAATGACTTCCCTGCCCGCTTCACGCGCAGGTTTAAAAGAACGCGGTATTCTTAAACCGGGATTATATGCCGATGTGGTCGTGTTCGATCCGGCGACGGTCAATGATAAAGCGACGTTTGAAAACCCGCATCAATATTCAGTCGGAATCAACGCTGTGTTTGTGAACGGGCAGACCGTCTGGGAGGATGGAAAATTTACGGGAAGATTGCCGGGGCGGGCTTTGAAAAGATCGGGGTATAAGAAGTGAATTTGTAGGGGCATCCCGATCTATCGGGATGCCCCTACGATAAATTTCTGCAAATCTCCACTCAAGGCGTTCTGACGTGTTGGGAAGCCCGCTTTTTTCTCCTGTCTATTTTCCCGCCGAGACTAACTCCACAGGATTATACACCTTGCCACCCTTGATGACGCGGAAAATCTGCCGTAAATTTCTCAAGTCGGCAAGCGGGTTTGCGTCAACGATGAGCAAATCGGCAAGCTTGTTAGGCTCGATAGTTCCAAGTTCGCTTGCTTTTCCAAGAGCTTTGGCGGCATCCCTTGTTGCCATCAAAATAACTTGCATAGGAATCGAGCCTACTTGGCTTTCTCCGTAAAGAGCTTTGTATTGCTCGCCGTGTATCATCCCATAGGCTCCGCAATCCGAGCCAAAGACGAGAAGAACCCCGGCATTGCGAGCACGCTGCACTTCCTGAATGAACCGCGCCTGACGCTGTTTTGCATCCCATCCTGAATTTTTCATTTGTTGAGTTTGTCTGTGGAGTGAATCAATGCCGCGGCGAAGCGCCGCTTGGACCTCTTTGGGGAGGAGCCGTGTCTGGGCAGGATCAAGCAAATCTATGAATCCCGTCGTGTCAATGCGCTGAACAAAGAATGCACCGCCGCCCGTCATCAAGGACATATTGTGTTGAGCCATTAAGGTTAGAATTTGTTCATTCTGCAAACGAAGCGGCGCATTATGTTCAATGCCATCAGCCCCGGCATCAATTGCGAGCTTGACGAGATCGTCTGCGGGCACATCGGTATGGACGGTGGGCCGCAAACCAAGGTGATGCGCTTCTTCAACAATTGCCCGCACCTCTTCAAGCGTCGGGACTGGACGCATGTGTGTCAGGCGAATCTTGATCACGTTGACACCCAGTCTCGCGAGATACCGGACTTTCTCCCGCGCACTATCAGAACCATCATATTCTAAAAACATCGGTTCGGTGTTTTGGGTGGGAGCTTTCTTCACCAATTGCATTCCGGCGGCGATAATACGCGGACCGATAAATTTGCCGGCAGTAATTTCATCCCGAATTTGAAAAACCAAAGGCGACGAACCCAAATCTCGAACGGTTGTAAAACCAGAAATCAGATTAAGCTTAGCATTGGTAATTACTGACTCGCGTAGTTTTTCCGGTTTAGTCCATTCGTTAGGAAGCGTTCCGATATCGGAAAGCCCAACCATTTCTAGATGCAGGTGGGTATCAATAAGCCCCGGCACAATGAACTTTCCTGTCGCATCAATCCGACGGACGCCACGAGGGACCTGGACAGTCCCGGTCGTGCCGACGCTTATGATACGATCCCCTTTGATAAGAATGACGGCGTTTGATAGCGGCGGGCTACCTGTGCCGTCAATGAGTGTAGCGCCAGAGACAGTAAGTGTCGTTTGCGCTGTTGAGAGGTTGAATAGGAGGGCAACAAATAACACTACCGGAATAAGCGGTTTCAAAGTCGGACCTTTTTCTTTGCCTGCCGTCGGGCAGGCGGGCATCCCTGCTTGACGGCAGGCGGGCTTTGCGGTTAAATATGTTTGACTTGTCGAACTAAAGTTCGACCTACAACTACCCAACCCTACGCTTTTCTCGCCTTCAACAGTCTCGACCAGCGCACGATTTGTCGTTTCACTTCATGGGGAGCCGTGCTACCCGCGGATTTCTTTTGCTCAACGCTGGTGTGCGGCAACAGATAATCGAACACATCCGGCTCGAATGATTTCGAAAACGTATGCAAGGTGTCAATATCAAGGTTGCCGAGGAACATCCTGTGCTCGATGCAATACGAGACGATCTTGCCGGTAATGGCATGCGCATCGCGGAACGGCATTCCTTTCCTCACTAAATAATCCGCAATTTCCGTTGCCGTGAGAAAGTCATTGCGCAGTTCTTCTTCCATCCGCACGCGGTCAAACTTCGTGTGGACAAGAATGTGCGAGAAAATAAACAGGCATTGCCGCGTTGTGCCGACAGCTTCGAATAACGGCAGTTTATCTTCCTGCATATCGCGGTTATAGGAAAGCGGCAGGGCTTTCATAACTGTCAACAAATTCATGAGCGCGCCGTACACGCGACCGGTTTTCCCGCGCACAAGTTCCGCCATATCGGGATTCTTCTTCTGCGGCATAATGCTGCTGCCTGTCGTGTAGCTATCGCTGATATGGGCAAACCCGAATTCTTTCGTGCTCCACAGCACCAGCTCCTCCGCAAAACGGCTGAGGTGCATCATCACGATACTGCATGTTGCAATAAGCTCAAGAAGATAATCGCGATCGCTCACCGCATCAATGCTGTTTTCGACAATGCCGTCGAAGTGAAGTTTTTTTGCAACTTTCATGCGGTCAATCGGAAATGATGTCCCCGCTAATGCCGCGGCTCCCAATGGGGATTTGTTGGCACGCTTCAAACAATCTCGCAGCCGCTCGAAATCCCGCTCCAGCATGGAAACATACGCCAAGAGGTGGTGCGAAAGCATAATCGGCTGTGCCCGCTGCAGGTGGGTGTAGCCCGGCATTAATGCGCCGAAATATCTCTCCGCCTTGTAGATCAGTACCCGCTGAAGATGCGTGACTAAATTACTAAGCTCTTTGACTGCCGTGCGAAGATAGAGTCGCTCATCAAGCGCGATTTGGTCATTACGGCTGCGACCCGTGTGAAGCTTCCCCCCCACCGCACCGACTTTTTGTATCAAGCGCTGTTCAATAGCGAGATGGACATCCTCAAATTCACCTGTCAGCTTGAATTTTCCCGAATGGATTTCCTTTTCGATATTTTTCAACGCAGTCCGAATTCTGCGCGACTCGGCGGCAGTCAGAATATGCGTAGCGGCGAGCATCTCCACATGCGCGATACTGCCCGCAATATCTTCCTCATACAGTTGTTTATCGAGGTCAATGGACGATGAGAAGTTCAGTGCTATTTCGGAGAGAGGCTCTTTAAATCGCCCGCTCCAGAGTGCTTGATGGGACATGGTAAAATTTCCGATTTGTTAATGTTCGATTGTCAATTGTAAGTGCAAAGATACGGAAAAAATCAGTTAAAAATTCAAAAGTAAAAAGTAAAAAAACGTCTCAATTAGGGGCACAAAAAAACCTTCCGAAGGTGAAACTAGTCCGCCTCTGGCGGAAGCCTTAGTGAAGAATAACGACGATCATATCTCTTACGTCTTACTTTTCACCTTTCACTCCTCACATCTCACCTCTTACTTAACAACCGCGTATCTCTGCACAAACAACTCTACCCCTTCCGCTATCTTTGCCGCTATGGCTTTTCTAAAATTATCATCTATCAGCTTCATTTCATCCTCGGGATTGGAGAGAAAAGCGGTTTCGACCAGCACGTTGGGAAACTGCGTAGGCGCGTTAAGCGTAAAGTTAAAACTGCCGACAACACCGAATTGGTTAAGCCCAAGCGAAAGCATTTTATCGTACATAATCGTCGCAAGCGGCTGAAAACCGGCATAGCGATAATACGTGCTCGTTCCCTTTACCACTTCGGGATCGGCGGTTGAGCCTGTGGAGTTACAATGAATACTGACGAGAAGCTGTGCGTTGCCGGCAAGCGCCGCATCCCAACGATCCATCATGCCCGGACCAGCGCTGATTTCCGTGCGCGTCAGGACAACACGAGCCCCTTTAGCTTCGAGCGCTGATTTCAAATGAGATGCCGTAGCAAATGTTACATTCATCTCACGCACAGCCGTTGCGCCTAATGCACCTTGATTGTCGCCGCCATGGCCCGCGTCAACGGCAATGGTAAGTCCAGCAAGAACGGAATCTGGGTTCGCAATCTCAGGCGGACGACGGAATCGAATGCGCAGCGAAGAGCCGTTATCATAACCGATCTCATATCCCCAATGCTGGGCATAGTTTAACGTGATCGTAAGCCTGTAATGCTCGGCGCCGATTTGATCCCAGCTGACGTTTTTAATTCCGCTTGCGGAAAGATGGTGTGTCATCCAGTTGGTGTTGGAGGTCGCGCCGAAAATATCCACGGCAAGGGCAGTCGGCGTGGTAAGCTGTTCCGCGATATACGGCAATCGCTGGCTTAAGGATACGGTAACGATATCTTCCGATTTTGTTCCCGTTGCCGACGTTGAGCCGACAAGTGAGCGCGGCAATGGTGTTTCTAGAGGAAGCAATTGCGCAAAATCTTCCGGCAGCCACCCCATCATCGCCTCAGAAAGCTGAATGCGGTATTGCCTTCCTACTTTGCCG
>JACQBK010000056.1 GCA_016194505.1 Ignavibacteriales bacterium
CGCAGGATTTATTCAATCCCGATTTTTCGAGCTACACCTCAAACTGGACCGCGGAAGCGACGATTTCCCATGAGCTTGCACATCATTGGTTCGGCGATAATACGACGTGCCGCAGTCTCGGTTCCATCTGGCTGAATGAAAGCTTCGCAAGCTATTGCATGATGTTGTGGGATGAAAAACGCGTGGGAGAAGAATATTTGCAGTTCGAAACATGGCTCGCGTTGCAAGCGTACCTGAAATTTGTGGAGAACAACCACATCATCAGGCCTATGGAGTATCGCCGATTCGATACGCGCGAGGAAATTTACAACGAGCAGACTACTTACCTCAAAGGCGGCGTTGTCCTCAATATGTTACGTTGGATCATGGGGGATGACGATTTCTTCAAGGGGATGAGCTATTACCTGCATAAGCATAATTTTTCCAACGTCGAAAGCACCGATTTAAAAATCGCCCTTGAGGAAGCGACTGGAAAAAATCTCGATTGGTTCTTTCAGCAATGGGTCTATAGCGGCGGCAATCCGCGCTTTGAGGTGAGCTATACGTATATCGCCTCGAAGAAAAAACTTGAGCTGACGGTAAAACAAACTCAGCCGCTTGTGAAAGGGCAAATGGTCTTCCGGCTCCCCGTCGAAATCCGCATTGACACAAAATTAAAAAAAATGACTGACACGGTCTGGGTGGAAAATCAAACCGAGCATGTTCTTTTTGATGTGAGCGAAAAGCCGATAATGGTTAGCTTTGATGGACGCGGCGTGTTAGTCTGCGATCTGATGTTCGATAAATCTCAAGAAGAGCTTATCTATCAGCTTGGAAACGATGCACTGCCGGGAAAACTGTGGGCACTTCATCAGCTTGTGAACAAATTCTCCTCCAGCCCAAAAACGTTGAATGCGATGAAATCCGTTTTGAACGGCAACGGCGCGTGGTGGCTTAAATCCGAAGCGGCGCTCCAACTTCAGCATCTCCATATTGACGGCGCGGAAGAGCTTCTTATCCAGCAATTAAAGGCAAAGGATTATCACATCCGCAATGCGGCGGCATTGGCGTTGGGCTTTCACTTCACGAAATCATCCGCAAGCGCACTGAGAAATGCCGTACAATCCGACCCCAACACGACCGTTGCAGGAATGGCGGCAATCTCCCTTGCAAAAATTGACCCATCGCTTTCAACGGAGTTCTTCAAAACTCTTCTCTCCCGTTCATCATGGTACGATGAGCTCCGTTTCGCAGCATTGGTAGCAATGGGACAATTAGAAAATGAAAAATTTGTTCCGCTCATCAAAGGGTATGTTTCTTCAAAGTACAACATGGCGGTACGACAGCAAGCGCTGGAGTCGTGGGCTGCGTGCGCTCCCAACGATCTCGCACTAATAGACGCTTTACTTACCGCCGCCCGAAAAGAAATCAGCCGCGTGCGCGCATCGGCGATAGGACTTCTTGGGAAGTTCAAAGTCGAACGGGCGTTGCCGTTGCTTGAAGAAATCGGCAAAAAGGACGGCGATAGCGATATCCGCACAGCGGCACACGATGCATTTGAGGAAATTCAGCGCGTTGCCGCAAAATAACGTAGAGCGAAATGTTGCATCACATCCGAGCGGCATTGTGGCACGGATACACCTTCTACTACATATCTCAGTTATTCTTGACCGGAGAACGTTATGAAAAAAACCTCCCTCGCATTTCTTGAGTACGGTTTTCTGGCTATTGTGTTTATTCTTCTCGTCGCTTTTATCGGAACTCCACCTTCGGAAAACGACGCGCTCCCTCAGATTCACTCTCCTTCCACACCTGCGTTGCAACAGGGCACGAAAGCATGGGACAAAAATTTAGAACTCCCCACGCAAAGCGACCGCATTGTTCATTACACGATGGATGTAAAACTCGATGTAAAAACGAACATCGTTAGCGGATGGGAAGTCTTGGAGTGGAACAACACCACGGGCAAGCCGCAGAACACTTTTCCCTTTCATCTGTACCACAATGCATGGAAAAACAACCGCAGCACGTTCGCAAAAGAATCCGGCGGACAGTTAAGCCGACCCCACATGAGCGACGAGGACTACGGTTATACGAACGTCAAAAGCGTAAAAGTTATTAACGCGTGGGGTGAAACCGATATTACCAATACGTTTAAGTATATCCAGCCGGATGATAACAACGCAGATGATCAAACGGTTTTCCAAATCACTACACCCGCCGCCGTTCCAGCCGGAAAAATCTTAAAGCTCAAAATTGAGTTCGAAACCAAACAGCCGCTCCCTATTTCGCGCACGGGGGCAATCCGAACGTATCATTTTATTGCCCAATGGTTCCCGAAAATCGGCGTGTGGTGGAAAGGTGCTTGGAACTGCCATCAGTTTCATGCGAACACGGAGTTCTTTGCCGATTACGGCATCTATGATGTGAACGTCACTGTGCCTTCCAATTACGCTGTCGGAGCAACCGGAGGATTGCCGCGCAAAGAACAGCAAAATAGCGACAGCACTAAAACATATAATTTTTATCAGGAAGACGTACATGATTTTGCATGGCTAACCTCTCCAGATTTAGTGCGCTCTGTCAGAAAATTTGTCCACAAGGAAATGGACCCAAACGAGCAACCGGACCGTCATCATCCTTTGAAAGAGGTAACGGTCATTCTTCTCACGCAGCCTCACCATAGCAATGTCATTGAGCGCTATTTCGATGCAACATTGAAAGCGCTTCGGTATTATGGCGAGTGGTATGGCGAGTATCCTTACGAAGCCGTAACCGTCGTTGACCCCGCAAATGACAGCCGCTCCGGGGGTATGGAGTATCCAACGCTTTTCACCGGTGGTGCGAACATGTATGCACCAAAGGAAGCGCCTTCGCCGGAAAGCGTTACCGTGCACGAATTTGGACATCAATTCTGGTACGGTATGATTGGTAACAACGAGTTTGAAGAGGCCTGGCTGGATGAAGGATTTAATTCATACTCGCAAGATCGCGTCATGAATTATGCCTGGCAACCCTTTAAAGCTATCCGTTATTTTTTCGGAGGACCCGGAGCGGGCACGTACGTAGGCATTCCTTATGTATTCCACGAAGTGAACCAATCACGTTACGGCGCAGGCAACAGCGAATTGCGAAGGTTCGGCAAAAACGATGTGATGGCTCGCAAAGGATGGGAGTACAACCAGACATACGGACTGAACTCGTACACCAAGCCTGCAATGTCCCTTATTATGCTTGAGCGTTATCTCGGCGAAGAAATGATGTACCGCGTTATGCGGACATATCATCATCGGTATCGCTTCAAACATCCCACAACCCAGGATTTCATCAACACCGTGAATGAAGTCTCGGGAAAAAATATGAATTGGTTTTTCGAGAACACATGGTTTAGCTCAAACCTTTTCGATTATTCTGTCGACCGAATTACCAATACTAAAATCCCGAAACCGGCAGGCGTGTTTAATTTCAATGGAACGGCTCATGAAAGCGCCGCCGCATCATCTCAAACGGAATACGCATGCGAGGTGGTTGTAAAACGCGAAGGAGAAGCCATCGCTCCCGTTGAGGTGCTGATTGTGTTTAAGAACGGTGACCAAAAACGCGAGCAATGGGACGGGCAGTACCGGTGGAAAAAATTCACGTACTTTACGAACTCACTGGTCAGTTACGCCATTGTTGACCCGGAGAGAAAACTCGCGATGGATATCAATTATAATAATAACGGCAAAGCGGTGCGCGACGAGGACTATCAATCAGTAGCGGCAAGGAAATACGCTTCGAAAGCGATGTTTTGGGTTCAGAATTTCTTTGAGTTTACAAACTTTTGATGCACATCAATCAACGTTAACGAATACAACACTATGGTGGAAATTATGATTGGCTTCCTCGCCCTTATTTCTTTTCTCGCCCCGATAGTACTGCTGATAGTATATATCATTAAAACGAATACTCTTGAACATAAGGTGCGGCATTTAGAGCAAACTTTGTTCGATCTTCAATCTACAATCGGGAAACCACAGGCAACAACCGCGGTCGTATCCGAGAAAAAAGAGCCTCCTGTGAAGGAACGCCCCGAGCCAACCTTGGTGTCGCATCCCTCAGCGATGCCCCCTTTGCCGCCTCCTATGAAATTAAAATCGCCTTCACGCACTCAAGAGGAGTGGGAATCGCTTGTCGGAGGCAAGCTTCTCAATAGAATCGGGGCTTTTGCGTTGATACTCGGCGTAGGATTCTTTTTGAAATATGCCTTTGACCACAATTGGATCACCGAAGCAACGAGAGTGCTCATTGGCGTTGCTATTGGAAGCCTCTGTTTGGTTGGCGGCGCTCGAACACAAAAAAAAGACTATCAAATTTTTGCGCAAGGGTTAGTCGGCGCCGGCGTTTCTATTCTCTATCTTTCTGTCTATGCGTCATTCAATTTTTATCACCTTGTGCCGCAGTGGGTTGCTTTTCTGTTGATGTCCGGCGTAACAATTATAACGCTGGCTCAGGCTCTTTACTATAACTCCATTGCTGTCTCCGTGCTGGGCTGGGCAGGCGGATTTTTAACTCCTTTAATGTTGAGCACCGGACAATCCAACGAAGCGGCATTGTTTACCTATATAGCCCTCCTCTCCCTCGGACTCCTGGCGATCGTAGTGAAAAAAGAATCCTGGATTGTGGTCGAGCCGCTTACACTCGTTGCAATGTACATTATGTACTTTTTATGGTTTGACAAATATTATACATTTCAAGCATTCACACTGACTGTTTTTTTTCTTTGCACCTTTTGGATCCTGTTCTATGGACTTGACCTCGTACAATTGAGGTTGAATGTAACGAGTTATTCGAAATTTCGTCATATCGTGCAATCGTTTAATTCTTTCTTCTTTTACATCGCTCTCTACTCTCTTGTGAACAGACCTTACCATTCCGTCATGGGGACTGTTACTATGCTTCTCGGTGCAGTATATATTATTACATTCTTCACAGCAAAGAAATTTTATGAAATAGACGCCGATACGGAAGCGCGCTATAATCTTACCGGTATTGTGCTTATCATCATCGCAACTGCCATTGAGTATGAAAGTTTTGCCAACATACGTTTCTGGGCTCTCGAAGCATTTTTGCTGCTCTGGCTCGGCTTTTGGTACAAACGACGATATATTTGGACTTCGTCGTTAGTATTATACGGTCTTGCGGCGTTGGTTCTGCTTTTCACAAAAGGAGCTTTACAATATATTCCCATTGAATTTTTTACGCTTCTATTAAATAATCGCGCGTTTACTTTTTTACTCGTTGCCGCAACATTCGGTATGGGGTCACTGCTGATGCAAAAGGTTAAGGATTCAAAAGCTTTTCTTGTGCAAGAATGGCTCGGCTTTGGCTTCTTTATGATTCTGTTCTTGCTTCTGACCGTCGAAACCAGTGATTACTTTGAAAACATATTGCGTTTCGGCATAGGTATAGTGACTCGCGGACAGAATGAAATAACCACTTTGCAAAATCAACGACAGATTTTTATTTCGGCAGTCTGGTTGTTGTACTCAATCATTGTTATGATCGTTGGCATCGCCCGTAACTTACGAGGACCGCGGTTCATTGCTATCGGCCTGTTTGGTCTCTCTATCTTAAAAATCTTTATCGTTGACTTATCGTTTCTCGAAACGCTGTACCGCATCTTTTCATTCATCGGATTAGGCGTTATTCTTCTTGCTGTTTCTTATATGTACCAGCGCTATAAATCTCTCATCTTCGGCCAGAACATTGCTAACCGAGAAAGGGAATCCCAGTGATAGTACTCTCCGCATTAAAACAAGGCATCACTCAAGTTAAGAACACAAAACGCATGGTGATGTTCGCATGGCTTGTTAACGTCCTTTTCGCGCTTGCGCTTGCATTGCCGCTGTTGACGCAGTTAAACGGCTATTTACGAACATCCACAATGGATGAAAAACTTCTGAAACAAATGGACGCCGCTTGGTTTGAAACATACCAGTTCGATTTTGAAAAAAGTGAAATTGCAAAACTGATGGAGTATTCCATCTTTGGCTACGCGCCCTTTCTGAATCATTTTGAGGCGCAACTTTCTGGAACGTTCGTTAAAGCAATCGGCGGTTTTCTCTATGATCTCATATTCCGATTTGAGATTAATCCAAAACCAATCTCTCTTTTATTCGGACTTGGGTTTTTCTATGTGTGCATCAGCAATTTCCTGGCAGGAGGATTTATCGCTCTGTACACGAAGGATTATCGAACTTCTCTCAACGAATTTCTGATGGACTCGGCAAAATATTTTGGGAGATTTTTCCGCCTCTCCCTTTTCTCCCTGCTCGTGTATTATCTTCTCTTCACAATCATCGTTACTTGGGTCGCCGATGCGATTCCCGTCTGGACTCAAAATGCACCATCAGAGGCTATACCGTTTCGATATTACATGATTACCGGTGGATTTACATGGCTTGTTCTTTCTCTTTCCTTCATGATTTTTGACTATGCGCGCATCCGCATAGTACTTGAGGATCGCACGAGTGTTGTAGCCGCGGTTTTTGCCGGCACCCGATTTGTTTTCGGAAATTTTTTTAACACATTTGGATTATATCTTTCTTTAGGTTTTATCGGCATAGCATTTATCTCCCTTTATGCGTTGGTAGAATCACAAATTCTTCAGGTTTCGTTCTGGTTCATTGCTTTGGTGTTTATTTTGCAACAGTTGTATATGATCGCTCGCTTTTGGCTCAAAGCGACCTGGTATGCAACTCAAACATCACTGTATCGTGAGCTGGCATTCAAGGAACAGGCTGCACGTGTAGCTCCCGCGTCGTCAATTACCATATAGATTGTATCAGTACCTGATAAACTTTCAATAACAAAGGAGCCTCTACGGTTATGAATACTCCACATACGCGCTTACAACAAAACGGAAAAACATTATTGTTTAACGGGTTGAGAGCCTTGGCAATAGTTATTGTGTTAGCCGGCTTTCTTGTGGAAGGGTTCGCTCAGACTTCCAAATCCACTATGAAGTATGACACTACGCTGTATAATAAAATGCAATGGCGGGAAATCGGTCCCTTCCGTGGCGGAAGGTCGGTTGCGGTAGCGGGACATCCTAATCAACTATACACATTCTACTTCGGCGGTGCGGGCGGCGGGGGCGTTTGGAAAACGGAGGATGGCGGCAGCACGTGGCTGAATGTTTCGGATGGGTACTTTAAAAACGGCTCCGTGGGCGCAATTGCCGTTGCGGAATCCGATCCCCATGTCATATATGTCGGCATGGGCGAAGCGTGCATCCGCGGCAACGTTGCACCGGGAGACGGTGTGTACAAATCCGAAGACGGCGGGAAAACATGGAAGCATATAGGCCTTGCCGAAACGCAGACCATCGGGCGGGTGCGCGTGCATCCCAACAATCCCGATGTTGTGTATGTTGCCGCAATGGGACATGTGTTTGGGAAAAACCCGGAGCGTGGCGTCTATCGCTCCAAAGACGGCGGCAAAACGTGGCAGAAGATTTTATTCAAAGATGATAAAACGGGAGCGATTGACCTTAGTTTTGATCCGTTAAATCCGCGCATCGTCTATGCAGCATTGTGGGAAGCATTTCGCAATCCATGGAGCATGTCAAGCGGCGGACCCGGCAGCGGGCTGTGGAAATCAACCGATGGCGGTGATACATGGACGGATATTTCCAGCAACAAGGGCATGCCTAAGGGAATAAAAGGAAGAATCGGCATTGCCGCTTCGGGAGCGAAAGCCGACCGCGTGTGGGCGATGATAGAAGCCGACGAAGGTGGATTGTTTGTCTCGGATGATGCGGGCACAACATGGCGAAGAACAAACGAAGATCGCCGTCTGCGTCAGCGGGCATGGTATTACACGCATGTCTATGCAGACCCGAAAAACGCGGAGACCGTGTACATCCTGAACACCGGTTTTTACAAATCCATAGACGGCGGGAAAACGTTAAAATCCATCAGCGTACCGCATGGCGATAACCACGATCTTTGGATTGATCCGAATAACCCCATGCGCATGATCAATGCAAACGATGGCGGCGCAAACGTTTCGTACAACGGCGGCGTCACGTGGACGGAGCAGGATATTCCCACCGCACAGTTTTATCATGTTATCCTCGATAACCAATTCCCCTACTACGTCTATGGTGCACAGCAAGATAACGGCACCGTTGGCATTGCAAGCCGCACAACGGGATTCGGCATTGACCGCACACATTGGTACGATGTCGGCGGCGGCGAAAGCGGCTACATCGCACCCAAGCCCGATAATCCGGATATTGTGTACGCCGGCAGTTATGGCGGCTATTTAACAAGATACGACCGTCGCACCGACCAAACACAAACCATCAACGTGTGGCCCGAAAATCCCATGGGCGCGGGAGCGGAAGCAATGAAGTACCGTTTCCAATGGACATATCCGATCGTTGCTTCTCCCCACGATCCGAATACCCTGTATGCAACAGGCAACCGTGTTTTCAAAACTACGAACGAGGGAATGAGCTGGGATGTTATCAGTCCCGATTTGACCCGCAACGATAAAACAAAATTAGGTTCTTCCGGCGGACCCATTACAAAAGATAACACGAGCGTCGAATATTATTGCACTATTTTTACATTTGCGGAGTCCCCGGTTCAAAAAGGCGTGCTGTGGGCAGGCTCGGATGACGGCTTGGTGCATGTTTCGCAGGATGGCGGCGCATCGTGGCAAAACGTAACTCCGAAAGATATTCCCGAATGGGCGCTGATGAGCATTATCGAGCCGTCGCCGTTCAATGCGGGCACGGCGTACGTTGCGGCAACGCGTTATAAATTGGACGACTTCAAGCCGTACATCTATAAGACGATAGATTTTGGAAAGACATGGAAAAAAATCGTTAAGGGAATCCCCGATAAGAATTACGCACGCGTTGTCCGCGAAGACCCCAACAAAAAAGATCTGCTCTACGCGGGAACGGAAAACGGCATCTACGTTTCCTTAGATGGCGGCGAAAACTGGCAAACTTTGCAATTGAATCTCCCCATCGTTCCCATTCACGATTTAGCAGTCCAGAAGCGGGAAAAAGATTTGGTCGTCGCAACCCACGGGCGCGCATTTTGGATTTTAGATAACCTCACTCCTCTGTATCAGCTCAGCGATGAATTCGCAAAGGCGGATGTGCAAATATTCACGCCGCGCGATCCGTATCGTATGGGTGGAGGGAGCTTCAATCGCCCGGGTTTAGCAATCGGGAAAAACCCGCCCAACGGAGCGGTGATCAATTACTACTTCAAAAATACGCCCAAAGAAGAAGTAAAATTGGAATTTTTAGACGGACAGGGAAAGCTCGTTAAATCGTTCTCCAGCAAAGGAGAAAAGCGCGACGGCGAGGTCGAACCAGTTTCCTCAGACGAAGGTGGCGGTGGAGGCGGCAGAGAAACACCAAAAGCTCCGGCGGATTCCGGCATGAACCGTTTCGTGTGGGATTTACGCTACCCCGATGCAACCGCGGTGCCGGGCGCATTATTCTGGGCAGGAAGCACGCGCGGACCCATTGCCCCTCCGGGCAAATACCAGGTGCGGCTGAACGTGGGAGAAAAAAGCTGGACACAGCCGTTTGAGCTGAAAAAATATCCGGGACTTCAAACAACGCAAGAAGAATTCAACGAGCAATTCGATTTGCTGATGAAGATTCGCGACCGCATCAGCGAAGCCCATGAAGCAGTCAACACCATGCGCGAAATTGCTAAGCAGGCGGATGATCTCACGAAAAAGCTGAAGGACAATCCAAAAGAAAAAACAATCAGCGATGCGGCAAAGGAATTGAAGAAAAAATTCAGCGCGGTGGAAGAAGAGATCATTCAGGTGAAAATCAAAAGCAGTCAGGATGCGCTGAACTACCCTATTAAGCTTAACAATAAGCTTGCCGCGTTGGCAAGCGGTATTGCAGACTCGGACTCCAAACCGACAAAGCAATCGTACGAAGTCTTTAACGAGCTTTCTGCTAAACTTTCTGAGCAGTTGGCAAAGTACAAGCAGATACTGGAAAACGACTTTCCGGCATTCAATAAACTTGTGAAGGAACAGGATGTGCCGGCCGTGATTTTGAAATCGGCGAAGAAATAGGGGCTATCCTGCTTTGCTGTCGCAATATGAGCTCCCGCGATGCGGGACAGGCATGACAGTCAAGAGCAATATTTATTTGGCACAACGATTTCGTAAATTGTAGGGCGTCCCGATATATCGGGACGCCAAATTTGTTAGCGAACTAAAGTTCGCTTTACGTACAAAAACTTTCGGAGGGTTTTATGACTTTTTTGAGACAGCTTCTTTTCAGGTTATTTTTTCTGGCGCTTGTAATGTTTCAATGCCTCTTTGCACAATATACCAATGTCCGAGTCAGCAGTACAACATCCACTCTGCCGGAAGAAGTAACGATTGCCATTAATCCGACCAATCCTCTGAATCTTATTGGTGGAGCTAATTTACGATTTTACTATTACTCCACCGACGGCGGACAAAGTTGGTCGCAGGGACTATTGCCGCAAGGCACATACGGCGACCCGTGTGTTATCTTTGACCTTACGGGTAAGGCATATTTTGCCCACCTAACGGACATTCACTTTGCCGGAAGCTTTTGGCTTGATCGCATGACGGTGCATCGCTCCTTTGACGGAGGAAAAACATGGGCTGACTCGGCAACAGCGGGCTTCAACTCCCCCAAACAGCAAGATAAAGAATGGCTTGCATGCGATATAACGAACTCCCCCTACCATAACTATTTGTATATGGCATGGACGGAATTCGATAAATACGGTAGCCAAAGCACGTTGGATAGCACAAGGATTCTTTTCTCACGTTTACCAAATGGTGGACAAAGCTGGTCAACCCCGGTAAAAGTAAGCGATCAGGGTGGCAACTGCATAGATAGTGATAGCACTGTGGAAGGCGCTGTGCCTGCCGTCGGACCTAATGGAGAAGTGTATCTTTCATGGTCGGGACCGCAGGGCATTATGTTCGATAAATCAATTGATGGCGGGGTGACGTGGGGAAAAGATATTTTGGTTACCGGTCAACCGGGTGGATGGGATTTTAACGTTCCGGGCATTAATCGGTGCAACGGCTTGCCGATGACCTTGTGCGATGTCAGCAATTCCCCTTACAGAGGAACAGTCTATATTATGTGGTCTGACCAGCGAGCTGGC
>JACQBK010000060.1 GCA_016194505.1 Ignavibacteriales bacterium
CAGTGACGATAACCTGTTTCTATTCAGGCGTACAATGCTTTCTTTTGCGCTCCCCATGGCATCGGTAATATAGATGGTGGCTCCGACAAGACCCACCGTCAGTATCATAACGATGATAATAACTTGCGACCGTAAAGAAATTTTTCTCATGCACTTCCAATGTAATGAAAAACTCTCATAAGAACTTAAAAGAAGATTTTACTAAAGGCAACCACCCTGCTGGCAATAAGCTGATTGTATTGACCCCAAAAATCAAGGACGAAAATGTGTTCTGAACATAACATATTGTAAAATGAAGAAAATTCTAAAAAGTAACATTACCGTGCTTCCGCATAAAGGCGCTTCCACAGCGATTCCAACTCCATTTGCTTTACCCAACTATGCATGTATTGCAAATCTAATCGCTCGCGTTGAACTTCGAAAACTCGCAGCGCATCACCAAACTGTTTTTCACTTCCACCCGTCTGATTGGTCGCGGCGAGCAATGGAGCGAACACTATACATTTGGCCAATCCTTGACTCAACTTCGCCTATCCAGTGTGCGAGCGGCGTGTTGCCGTTCGTTATGCCCTGCGCAACTCTATGCTCTGATTAGGTGGTGCTCCGCTTCCCGATCCTGATTTCATCCATTTCATTTAAAAACATAAGTAGATCGAAGATCTTGTCGAGTACTCCAGTCAGAAAATTGTCAGGATCAGACCTCCGCCACGCAAGAAACTCCTTGCAAGCGATGACCGGAATAAGACTGGCCGGCAGTATGTAGCGAGGGTCCACTCGATCATACGTACCCTTGGGTGAGTAACGATCTCCGTGTCGATCGAGGTGATTGGTTTCCAGATCGTACCACAAACCATGAATGAAAGAACTCATATTGCTGTACAAGAAATCATAACTGAGAGCCCAGAACCGAGAATTGCTATCGCGCTGTGACAAGTAGTCTACAATCCCCTTAAAGGAAAGACCGTCTAGTCTCCACGATTTGTTTGCAGACAGTACTGATGCGTCGAGTCCTATGATATCGAGCCGATTCTCGATTTTCTGGATGATACGAGTTTCAATCTCAGTAAGCCGTCGTTGTGCCTCTATTCCCTTGAGATAGTCATACTGTTTAATTGTCGATTTGAAGGATATTTTGATGAAGTTATCGATTGAGGAATTACCCTTAACAATCAAGTACTTCATGATTACGTAGGTTTCAAAGAGAAGTCGAGAAAATATAGAAGCAATTTCACCCTTGTCCTCTCCTACGAAGTAAACGAGTTGATCGTAAAGCTTATAGATCCTGACCATATGACCGACAATTACGGCGTCATGCAACTCGAATGTTTCTTCTCCTGCTGCAGCCTCTTCCTCGGTCATTGATCCAAATGTAACAACGGCGAGCTTGCGCAGGTGATTCCCGGTTTCGACTCCCAATTGCATTAGAGTGTTGAACTCGTGCAGATCTGAGCGCTTATAGCACGCATCGACCCAAGCGGTCATCTCATCGATTTCTTTGATGATTGATTCCATATTGATAGCGGGGTGCCACCTAACTTATAGAAGAGTTGCGTAAAACGATTCGGCAAACAACGCCGCCGTGCCGCAAGCTATAAATGATTCTTTCTACCAAAAGACGAAGCGGCGCAATGGAGCAAGCACTTTACGTTTTGCCAAACCTTGTTTCAACGTTGCCTATACAGCGTGCGAGTGCCGTGTTGCCGTTTGTTACACGCAAGCAAAGTTCTATTTCAATCGCGTTTTGCGGCACAAGATAAAGCCAGAGAGATGACTGTAACTTCCACACTACAACTCGGGAGGGTGCCAGTGGACACCGTGGTCAGTCAGATCCCGTGAGCAGGCCAATTACGATGAGTACCACGAGTACAATGAAGGCAATCCAAAGCACCGTTCGAACAAGTTCAGAGAACACGGCGGCAATCACCAGTGCGCCTATCACATTCGCCGTCGTGATAATCCAACCACTGTCGGGAACGGACTTGGGATCGAGGCCCCACGCGACCACTCGCGAATAGCCGCGTTTGATCTTGACGAGTTTGGTCATGGATGCAATCGCATCGTTTGCCTGTCGCCACTTATCCAGGTATGTTGTGACACGCTCGCGTTCGTTAGTGAAAGCAGCACCCAGGAAAACAAAAGGGAAGCCGATGGCTTTTGCCGCATTTACTGCGATGAGCATCACAGGAATGGCGATCACAATGCCAGTCAGCAGAAGAGGCCAAACAGCCGTCCAAAGAGCGATTGGAAGCAGAAGAAGCGGCATGCGGATTAGCCGGAATATTTCCTCCATGGCACTCCTCGATTGGTCAGCATAACTATTGTTTACATGGTATCCGCATCAAACGGATATGCGGGTTGATTAACAATGCCGCAAAACGCCCTAAGAAATGAATCTTTGCTTGTGCATAACATCCTCCCTTATGCACCTTCGTGCGTTTATTCGGATCGTGGCTTGATAATCTGTTCTATTGTTTTTTCACGGCATTGCACAGCATTTATGATGCCCCAGTAAAAATGTTAGGTTACCTCCTACCTCTGCACCTCCACAACAATTTCCGATGGCTGTTCGCTCGTTTTCACCATCACCACTTTTTTCTCACCGTCGTAACTCCATCCCACTTTTAACGATCGCAACTTCGATGCTTCGACTTTTGAAATTTTCTTCCCACCGATGAGAACCTCTCGAGGCTCTGCACCCATATCAACAAATTGGACTATGATAGAACGATCCGGCGGAGTATAACTTCCTGCCGCTTTCCCAATCACCAACTCTGTAGAACGTTCACTGGTCGTCTGCACAATCGTTCGCTTAAAAAAAGCCCCTTGTTCATATTCGAACGTATGCCCGTCGTCCTCATAATAAAGAGCACTGCCGGTTTTTGCAGGATACGCCGTAAGAGTTAACGGGTCAATGGGGGCTTGGTCCGTGTATTGCACAACCTGCTGTGTCGGAATAATTGCGCCCGCCTTCACAAACATCGGTATCCGGTCTATGGGCGCATCCACGGTAACATTCTTTCCCCCCTCGTATCGTTCATGCGTCCAGTAATCGTACCTCGAGAGGGCGCATTGCCGGAATGCCCGTAACCGACGCCTGATACATCGTAGAGTAAATGTATGGAAGAAGCTGGTACCGAAGCTCGATTGTTTTTCTGTTGATTGCTTCGAACTTCGCGCCATACGACCACGGTTCCTGATCCGCGCTATTGATGACCGTGTGCGAGCGCATGAGCGGCGAGAAGACCCCTAATTGAAGCCAGCGAGCAAATAGCTCCCCATCCGGACTGCCGATAAAACCGCCGATATCGCTTCCGACAAACGGCTGACCGGAGATGCTGAGATTCAGCAACATAGGAAGAGCTAATTCGAGATGTTCCCACGAAGCAACGTTGTCGCCCGTCCAAGCGGCAGAATAACGCTGACCCCCCGCATACGAAGCGCGCGTCAGCACGAAGGGTCGCTCGGTCGGTTGAAGTTTTCGGACTCCCTCGTACGTCGCTTGAGTCATCTGCATGCCATACGTGTTATGATTTTTTGCATGCGTTGTCATCAAGCCATTATCGTTATGAAGAACCTTTAGATCAACAGTTTTTGTTGGTACGTCGAAGACGGAAGGCTCGTTCATGTCGTTCCAAAATCCGCGCACGCCCGCATCAACCAGCACGTCGAAATTTGCTCCCCACCAGGTGCGCGCAACGGGATTTGAAAAATCCGGGAACGCGCAATCGCCGGGCCAAACTTTGCCGATAAATAATTTTCCATCGGGATATTTCAAAAACACATCGCGTTTCATGCCGGATTGAAACGCGTGGTAGGAAGAATCCGCCTTAATACCGGGGTCAACGATAACTGCCATCTTGAATCCATCCTTCGCAAGGTCGGCAATCATCTGCTTCGGCTGGGGAAAATTCTTTTCGCTGAAGGTAAAGATGCGGTAGCCTTCCATATAATCAATATCGAGGTAAATCACGTCGCAAGGAATGTTCTTGGAGCGAAAATCGCTTGCTAATTTCCGCACGCGGCTTTCAGGATAATAACTCCAACGGCATTGCTGGTATCCCAAGGACCATCGCGGCGGCAACTGCATCCTGCCCACCAGCTCCGTATAGCGCGTTAAGATTTTCTTGGGGGAGGGTCCGTAGAAGAAATAGTAGTTCAGCTCGCCGCCGGTCGCTCCGAACGAATACCGCTCCGGGTCTTCTTTTCCCATATCGAATGAAGACCAATAGGAATTATCAAAGAAAATTCCGTACGCCTTTCCCTTCCGAACACCATAGAAAAACGGAATGCTCTGATATAATGGGTCAGTATCGGCTTTATAGGCGGGAATATCGGAGTTCCACATGGACATATGCTTGAATTTCCGATTGAAACTTCCTGCTTTCTCGCCGAAGCCGTAATAGTTTTCATCCAGAGGCATATTTTTCCAAACGCGAACGGCTTGACCATCCCAGCTCATCCCGCGTTCCGCGTCGTCTTTGTTGAGAACATTGCCTTCACGATCAAGAAAGGAAAGCCGCAACGGACTTTTTCTCACCACAACGGCGATCTCTCTACTTGCGATGCGGATCTCGGTTGGGGTTTCAGTAACATTCGGCTTAAGCACTTGCCAATCCCTTTTAATAATCGCTACGGATTGATCGGGCGCAAAAGCTCCGTCAGGCGCAAGGCGGATTCTCACGATATCGGGCGCTAAGAGACTTATGCGGAGGGTGCTTTTCCCTGCTTGCACGATAACGCTATTCGGCTCTTCAATACGATATGAATGTACATCCCCTACCGATTGCCACTGAGCGAAAGCAGGTTTAACAAAGAGTAAAAGCAGGGCTAGTACAAAAAATCTGCCATTCTTACACCCCTTGTGTCCCAGAAAGCGGGACGCGTCCCCCTCAAATGAGGGGGACAAAAAAAAGCGACCGACTGATGCTGCAAAAACATTTCCCCTCCTTTTTAAGTCCCGAAGGGATCCCTTTGGGAGAGGGATTAAAGGGGTGGTTCTTTTTAATAACATCATATCCGCAAAGTTCGAAAGTATGAGCTTCGTTATTTGAAACAGCTTTACCAATTTCAAAAACTTCATGGCAACATGTTCCTTTCTTTTAACTCTCTCGCATGCTGTTTGAGTTCTTTGGTGAAAAGGAGTTGTTCGTTCTCATTCCTCATTTTCAAGGTGAGATTTTCCCTTCTGTTCGGTATGAAATTGTAGATAAAGAGATATGATCCGTGCAACGCTATACTGTACAATCAGCAACATGGGTTGTGAAATTGAGCTTATGGAAACGGTAACGCAAGCTTGATGCTGACGACGTTCGAGTACTCTCCGCGTTCCAAATACCGGATTGCTTGGACTCGATAGGAATACGTGCTATCCGCAATCAAACCGACGGAATCCACTGCGGTCGTACTGTTCTTGGTCGTAAAAAGGTAAGGAGTATAATCTTGCTGAGCTTGCTTGCGCTCAACGACAAATCCTTCCTCAGCGGCGGTGTTATCCTTCCACAATAATCGTACGGCGGTTTTTCCGATGCGAGTAACTTTCAACTCCGATGGAGCGTTGAGCGTTTTATCTACTTCCGGTCCGGTGGAATCCTCCGAGCAACCAACAACAAAGAAGAATGTTACAGCCAAAATAATGTTTATGAATTTCATAGTTTCTCTCCAAAATAATAACCTGATAAAGATGAAAATTTTTACCGAAGGATGCAAGACGGTAAGCATCAAACAATTTTACCATTCTCTGTCAAAAATAGAGCTGTTTATTTTTCCTCTCTGCACCCCTGCCCCCTTAATTTGCCTAAAATCCCCCTGTCCTCAATAGAAAACGTCTCGAATGGTGTTTAGGACAATATTCAATCGAGTTTTCCCTGTTTTCTAAGCATTTTAGCCAATTTAACTCTGGCACATCAATTGAGTTATTCTCTGTAGCATTTAGAATGAATACTCTGTGAGGCGGATCATGAAACGACTACTGTTAATACTCTCAATACTTGGAATCGGAACAAGCCAGCTTTCGGCTTCTCCAAAAACAACTGACGATTATTCCGATCTCGGCGTTTCAGCTTCATTCGGGGAGGTTGGATTTTTCTACAACGCTCTTCGCCCTTACGGCGAATGGATTGAGTTAGAAGCGGGTTTTCATGCGTGGAGACCTCTTCATGTTAACACTGGTTGGCGTCCATATTCGTATGGACGGTGGGTGTGGACTGATTTCGGATGGTACTGGGTTTCCTCAGAGCCGTTCGGTTGGGCAACATTTCACTACGGACGATGGTTTAATGATGACTATTATGGATGGGTATGGGTACCGGATCGCACATGGGGGCCGGCATGGGTCGAGTGGCGTTATAATGATGATTACATAGGGTGGTCTCCACTACCGCCGTATGCGAGCTTTAGTGTTGGGATAGGCATACGCTTCACCACTCGATGGCTTGCCCCCATGCATTATTGGAGCTTCGTGCGTTACCGCCACTTTACATCGTCGTCTATCATGCGCGAGGTCGTACCGATGGAATACACGCGAAGGTTTATCGGCACCACCCGTTCCGGCGGACGTTACGAAGTTGATGGCGACCGTGTCATCAATCGAGGTATTGATAGACAAGTAATCGAGCGGCGCGGAGGTTATACGAGAATCAATCGTGTCGAAGTGGCTGAAACCGGCGAGCGTGGCGAACGATTCGTCCGTGATCAGAACCAGGAGCGAATCGAAGTCTATCGTCCCTCTGCAACGGATTTGCGCCAAGCTCCTGAACGCATCGAGGCGCGCCGCGGAGAGCGGAGAACCTCTCTCAACATTGAAAGAATTGAGCGACCGCAGAGAGATCAGCAGGAAGGCACGAACAGAGAGAACACTTCACGCGAGCAAATCAGGAGCAAGAGCGAAACTCCCTTGCGTCCGGAAATACGACAAGAAAACAACCAACGGCGCCGGGAAGAAACGATGGAACGACTGCGTGAACAGTATCGGCGCGAAACGGATCAACTGCGACCAACGCCGCCCCGACAATTTGAGAATCGAACCGAACCACGCAGTAGAATTCAAGAAATGGAAAAGAGGCAAGAGCAACGAGAGATTTTCCGCGAGCGTGCGCCGCGAGAGGAACGGAGAGAAGTAGCGCCGCCACGGTTTAAAGGACAAGAACCTCGTTCTGCTCCGCCTGTACGTAAAGAGAGTCCCCGGGGAAGTGAGCCTGCACGAAGGGAAGGAAGACGCGGGAGAGATTAGTAGGGATGGGGACTCGTTTAACCACAACGGCGTTCTGAGTTTTCAGGACGCCGTTTTTATTTTGTTGCAACAAACCTTCCGAGTGATATTGTAGGGCGAGCTTTTCCAAAGGAATCCCTTCGGGACAGCTCACCAAATTTGTTAGCGAACTAAAGTTCACTTTACGTGAGACCGCGAAAAATCCTATATCTTCTCAATCACTTCCTTCATATCCTCCGGCAGTTCGGATTCAAATTTTACCGACACCTTTGTCTTTGGGTGAATAAAACCAATCGTCTTCGCATGCAACGCTTGACGGGAGATTATTGCTTCGTCCACCGTAGGTCGGGTCGCCGAACACAGGATGACCGATATGCGCAAGGTGAACGCGTATCTGGTGAGTCCGTCCTGTTTTTAATTTTAATCTTACCAAGGTAAGAAACTCGAATTGTTTGATCACCTCATACTCCGTAACGGCGTGCTTACCTTCTGCTGTTACCGTTACTTTCTTTCGGTCTTTTTTACTGCGACCCAAACTTGCTTCAATTGTTCCTTGAGCCTTTTTGAATTGACCCCATACAATCGCCTGATGAGCCACGTCATTCTTCGCAATCACCATTAACCCCGTCGTTTCCTTGTCGAGACGGTGGACGATGCCGGGGCGCAATTCCGTATTGACCTTGGACAGCTTATTACAATGATGAAGCAACGCGTTGACCAGCGTTCCTGTATAGTTGCCATACGCGGGATGGGATACCATGCCGGCGGCTTTGTTGACAATCAAAAGCTGGCCGTCTTCGTACACGATATCGAGCGGAATGTTTTCGGGCTGGGCATCGGGACGCGGGGGACGGGGGAACGTTATATCTATAATGTCATTCGGGGCGATGGGATAACTCGGCTTAACGCGCTTACCGTTGATAAGCACTAATCCGTCTTGGATCGCTTTCTGTACTTTGTTGCGGGTGGCGTTTTCGACTTGATGGGTGAGGTACACATCAAGCCGTTCTTTCGATTGTTTGGGAGGAACGACAATGCGGAGCTTTTCACGTTCGTCAGTGTCTCCGGCTATTGACATATTACGAAGAGGATTGCGAGGAACTTGAGGAATCTATATTCACTTGGGATGGGCTGTCCTTCATCCCTTCAACGGAAACCGTTGTTGCCAAAGAAAGGTTAGGCTGTTCCGCTTCCGTGAATCTGCGATGGAAAATAAGCAACAAGACAACGCCAATGGAAACAGAGGCATCGGCAACATTGAAAACAGGCCAGCGGGAAAGATGGAATCCTATGAAATCAATGTTAAAAAAATCAACGTCAATAAAATCAACTACCTTGCCGTAGAACAAGGAACCTTCGCCGAAGATCACTCCGTAGAATACACGGTCAATGAGGTTGCCGATTGCGCCGCCAAGGATCATCGCAAGCGAAAACCTAATGACGAATGCCTCTTCACGGATTTTAAAGAGGTACACGAAAATACCGATCGTTGCAACAACGGAAAAAATAGTGAGGAAGAGCTTCCCCCCCACGTCAATGCCAAACGCCATGCCGGGGTTTTCAATAAAGGTCAGCCGAAGAAAATTACCGAGGATAGGATAGCTTGCCCCCAGCGGAACGCCCGCATGGTAAAAATCCAGCATGGGTATGGTAAATCCTTTCACAAGAAGCTTTGCGACCTGATCAACAACAATGATAAGCCCTGTAGCGTAGAGAACGCGCATATCAATTTCCGAATTGCAAATGTTGGGATAACGGCACGTTGGCTACTTTCCGCGTTTGAGCTTGCACTTGATGCAAAGCTGGGCATGGGGGACGGCTTCGAGGCGTTCTTTATCTATAAGACTGCCGCAATCGAGGCAAAAACCATAATCCCCTTTTTCAATCCGCTTGAGCGCATCATCAAGGTAGTTCAGGAATTTCCCTTCGCGTGATGCAAAGAGAAACGTTTTCTCCCGTTCCATCGTATCAGTCCCTTGCTCCATGTGAAGAGAGTAGGTGGAATTTTCCGTTACGTATTCTCCTGTTTGCACATCCATCATGCTCGCCTTCAATGTCTCAAGTTCATCCAGAATCTCTTTTCGCTTCTCGATGATAATTTTCTTGAAATACGCCAGTTCCGTCTTGTTAAATCCTTTGCGCGCAACAGGCGGTTTCGCAGGCGCCAGTTTTGCCTTCACTTTCACCTGCTTGGTTTTTGCAGCGCTTTTTGCCTTAGCAACTGCCGCTTTTTTTACTACTTTCTTCGCCATGATACTTCTCCTGTGGTTCAAGAAACAAATAATAAGAAAATGCTGTCAACTCTAAGCAATAAATCGTTATGATGCAAGCGTAACTTTTTCAATTCCTATGCCGGTACGTTCGCCGTTAATGTCTTCCTCCACGAACGATACAGATGGAGCCATGCCCGTTGCTGCAACAAGTTGTGTTGCAAGCGTTTCCTGCTGAACATACGAAGCCATCCGTTGGAGGGCTTTCGCCATGCGTTCCGAAGAGTGATAATAAATTTTGATGCGGTCTGTGACTTCAAAGCCGGCATCTTTACGCATATTTTGTACGCGGTTGACAAACTCGCGTGCAAGCCCTTCGTCAATCAATTCATCATTTAATTCCGTATCGAGCGCAACCGTTACGGAGCCGTCAGACTCCACCATCCATCCTTTAATATCTTCGTGCAACACTTCGATATCTTCTTTTGCGATGGTATATTCGGAGCCGTTCACGGGGAATGTCAACGTCCCTTGCTGCTCAAGCTCGTTGATTTCTTTTGAAGTAAACTCCCTAATCCGCGCTGCAACCGGCTGTACCGATTTGCCGAACTTTTGACCCAGCGTGCGGAAATTCGGCTTTGCTTTTTTCTTCACAATGCCCGACTCGTCCGTCACATACTCGATTTGTTTCACATTGATTTCTTCGAGAATGACGTCTTCCATTTGTTTCACGGCGGCGCGATCCCGCTCGCTGGCAATAGGCAGGATGATTTTTTTCAATGGCTGGCGAACTTTTAAATTCGACTTCATCCTCATTGCGCGAACCAATCCGACAATCTTGATGGCGCGCTCCATGCGTTGCTCAAGCTCGGAGTTAATAATTGCTCCCTCAATAGGAGGAAACATCGCAAGATGAACCGACCCTGCCGACTCGACATGAGCAACATTGTTCAGGTTCCGATACAATTCCTCCGCAAGGAACGGAGCAAACGGAGCCATCAGCTTGGCAACTGCTACAAGACACTCGTACAGAGTTTGATAGGCGGCAGTCTTATCCTTTCCCTTTTCGCTCTTCCAGAAGCGGCGGCGATTCCGTCGAACATACCAATTAGAAAGCTGGTCTATTGTAAAATCGCTCACAGCGCGCGCCGCACGGGTGACATCATAGTCATTCATCCATTGCGTGTAATTTTTGAGCAACGAATTCAACTCGGAAAGTATCCACCGGTCAATTTCCGCACGTTCGGCAACGGGAATGCGCGCTTCTTGATACTCGAAACCGTCAACGTTGGCATACAGAGCAAAAAAGGCGTACGTGTTCAGCAATGTGCTGAAGAACTTCCTCTGCACCTCGCCGATTCCCTCGCTGTCAAACAGCGTTGGACGGTACACGGGACTGCTTGCGATAAGATACCACCGCGTTGCATCGGCGCCGTATTTCTGGATCAACTCAAACGGGTCCACGGTGTTCTTCTTGGACTTGGACATCTTTTGTCCCTGCTTGTCCAAAATCAACTCATTAACCAAACAGTTTTTGAAGGCAGGTTTATCGAACAAAAATGTTCCGAGGGAATGCAGGGTGTAAAACCAGCCGCGCGTTTGGTCAATTCCTTCCGAGATATAATCAGCAGGATATGACTTATCAAAAATTTCTTTGTTTTCAAACGGATAGTGCCACTGCGCAAACGGCATCGCACCGGAATCGAACCACACGTCAATCAACTCAGGCGTACGCTTCATCGTGCCGCCGCATTTGCACGTGAATGTGACATCGTCCACATAAGGCTTGTGAAGATCGAGCGGAGCCGGAACGTTCTTCCCTTGTTTGAACTCCTCAACACTACCGACACACTTTTGCGTGTTGCATTTCTCGCAGACCCAAATAGGTAAGGGTGTTCCCCAGAAACGGTCGCGGGAAAGCGCCCAGTCTTTATTTTCTTCCAGCCAGTTGCCAAATCTGCCGGAGCCGACTTCGGACGGAATCCAATTGATTGTTTTGTTCAGGTCAATCATCCGTTGGGCGTACTTCGTCGTGCTGATATACCACGACTCACGCGCATAGTATAACAACGGCGATGAACATCTCCAGCAATGTGGGTAGCTGTGGAGATACGATTCTTTCTTATAAAGCAACCCACGATGCTTGAGATTGGCAATAATTTCCGGATCAGCATCCTTGACAAACTTGTTTGCAAACTCCGTTACTTCGGGACCAAACTCACCAGACTTATTTACCGGATGAATTGTCGGGAGATTATATTTTCTTCCCGCCTGATAATCGTCTTCGCCGTATGCCGGTGCCATGTGGACGATACCGGAACCATCTGCGGTTGTGACAAAGTCAGTCTCAACGACATACCATCCCTTTTCTTTTGCCGGATGATATGAAAACAGTCGCTCGTACTCCTTGCCTGCGAGTGATGAGCCTTTGAATTTTTCAAGCACAACGTACTCATCGCCAAGAACGGAAAGCCGTGCCTCTGCGAGAATAAGTTTATCTCCCTTATGCTCGACCTTCACATAATCTACATTAGGATGAACGGCAAGAGCGACGTTCGAGATAAGCGTCCACGGTGTTGTCGTCCAGACGAGGAAGTAGGTGTTCTCTTCCCCTTTCATCTTCATCTTCACATAAACCGATGGGTCTTTGACGTCTTTGTAGCCAAGCGAAACCTCATGGGAGGAAAGCGGCGTTTCGCAGCGGGGGCAGTAAGGCTGAATCTTATACCCCTTGTAGATCATCCCCTTATCAAAATACTGCTTCAATGCCCACCACACGGATTCGATGTACTCGTTTTGGAACGTAACGTACGGATGGTCGAGGTCAACCCAATAACCCATTTTGCGGGTCATGTCTTCCCATTCCGTTTTGTACTTCCATACGGATTCTTTGCACTTCTCGTTGAACTTCGCTACACCGTATTCAACAATCTCGTCTTTGTGCTTGAAGCCGAGCATTTTTTCGACTTCGATCTCAACGGGCAAGCCGTGCGTATCCCAACCCGCCTTGCGCCGCACCTGATAGCCCTGCATTGTCTTGTAGCGGCAGATTAAATCCTTGAGCGTCCGCGCCATCACATGGTGGATGCCGGGTTTGCCGTTCGCGGTTGGGGGACCCTCGTAAAATGTAAAAGGTTCCCCCCCTTCGCGCGTTGTAACGCTTTGCTCGAAGATTTTATGCTCTGTCCAAAACTTGAGCACTTCCGTCTCAAGCTCGTGGTAGCTTATTTTGTCTGTCAGTTGCTTAAAGGACATCTTATAATTTTCGATTTCCGATTTTCAATTGACAATTAAAAATCCTTGAAAACCCATCTCACACCAAAACGCTAAATCTTCTTTATTGATTTATTTCGCGACCTGACGGCTTTGCGGGACATCTTTTTTTGAATTTTTCAGAAGTCTCTAATAGGAACTACGGACTTTGAACACCCGCCACCTTATTGTAGTAGGGTAGTCGTCCATTATTGGATTCCTTGTATTTATCAATCCAATAACTTTCCCATTCAAGTTGGTCTGCATCGCTTTGAATAATTGAGTATTCTACAGTTTCAAAATTCCAATCTTTTCGCGTTGGTTCACTTAGTCTCCCCCGAATGATTCCTTTTCCGATATAAACAATGTTTCCATCTTTGTCCAAGTACCGGTATATACCCCTTGCTTCAGCAGCTATAGATAACTTTTCACTCTTCTTGACTTTATATTCAAAAGCAGGGATTAGCTGAATAACCCAAACATTTTTATTTTCTTCAATTGCTATAAATTTTCTTTGCTCTAAATTTTTTAGTTGAGCAACTTTTTTTATCCACAAGTTTCTCTGCACTAGTTCTCCAGCACTGCTACGAAATCCTTTATTCTGAACCCGCTGGATCGGATAGGCATCGGATACATTCTTAGCTGAGAATTCAAATCCAATTTTTCTCTGCTCCTCATCAAGGCGGTAAACAACAAATTTGTTCTTGTTGAACTCAGTCAGTTTGGCAATTATTGTATTATATGAGAAGCGATCAGAGTTAAGCACAATCGAAGGCTCTTTTGTCGATACCCGCAAACGTTTGAATTTAACCCAAGCCATAAATCCAGTGCCTCCACAAAGTGATAAGGTTTTGGATGAACTACGTTTTCCCGTAACTGTTTACCTATTTCCTCCCAAAATATGAAATAAGCCACAGCACTCCGCTTACAATTAGACTCAGCAAAATGCTTGTCGCAAGCGGAAAATAAAACTCAAAATTTTCTTTCTTGATGTGAATATCCCCGGGGAGCTTTCCAAGAAAGGGAATCTTATCGAAGAACATCAAGAGCAGTCCGACCCCCGCCATCACAACGCCGAACAACACCAATATTTTGCCAACACTAAACATAAAGACTGTTCCAAGTTGTAGGTTTCATGTTGAAAGTTCGGAATCAAACAACTTGTGAGCCAAAGGCTCATACGCCAAAAGGATGGCGCACGAGCGCGCCTCCGGCGCAAAACTTGCAACCTTCAACATATGCCGTTTTTCGGCATCCCGTACAACGGGACAATCTTCAACCTATCCCGATACAAGACATCGGGACGCTGAAAAACGCGCAACATTCAACCTACAACCTCTTAACCAACTCCTTCATCACCGCCGTCATTTTGGGTTCAGTCTTATTGGCTACGGCAAGAATTTCTCCGAGCGTTGCGGGCTTGAGCGCGTCGGGGAAGCACTCATCGGTCAAAATCGAAACCCCGAAGACCCTCATTC